>JAGXGG010000020.1 GCA_024636855.1 Ignavibacteriota bacterium
AAGACTTAGTCTCAACAGCCGTTTGTGCTACTGTACCGTTCAGAGTTATAGTTCCGTTGTCTGTAGTTACCGTTGAACCAACAGTACCTCCAGCGCCTATAACTGACTTTAATAACTTAGCTTCTTGTGCCTGAGTAGTAAATAGTACTACAGGGAGCAAGATTGCTGTTACTAAAAGTAGTTTTATTGTTTTCTTCATTATGAAGACTCCTAATATTTATTAAACTTATTTATTTTCAATTTTGTTTTCAAGTGCGGGGCATTAACCCACAAACACAAAGAGCAATATCTATGCCAAAGTAATACATCTGCATAACAACAGAAGTATTCCTATTTTATAAATAGTCTATCAAACAAAATTATAATAATTAACACTAATATTCAAAACTATTTTACTTTGTTTGTACGATTAATTGGAATTAACTAAAATTTACTTGGTAATCGATTAGGTAAATTTACCTAATTTGTGATCTTCATACTTCACTATTTTAAATAGTTAGATAAGTTTGAATCTCATTTTATTACAAATTATCACTCGAAGGAAAGACAATATGTCTATTAGTCATTTAGAAAAAAAAGCAACATTCTGGTTTAGTCATATCACTGAATTAATAGAGTTATGGAGTAAATCAGAATTTACTGCGGCTTCAGTTAAGCAAAGATTCATGAGTGGTAAACGTTATTTAGGCAGTAAAGATAAGAAGGTAGTTAGTGGTGTTTTCTTTTTCTATTTACGACATAAGATAGTTTTAGAGTCTCTTACAACCGAAGAAATTTTTTTTCTAGCTTATTTGAAAGAAAAAGATGTTAATGAAAGTGTTAATAAAATATATAAGAATAATGAATTCAACTCCTATATATATGAGCTTGTAAATTCAGAAAAGTTAGAAGCAGATTTTGCTCAATATAAAGAAACAGACTTTTTCCCCGGTGTCTTTCTTAAGAACATTGATTTAGAAGAAGATAGAATTCTTTCATTAGCTAAAGCCCTCAACCAAGAGGCCACTACAGATCTACGAATAATAACAGATAGAGACTTGATAGAAGAAGAATTAAAAAGCTTCGATATTCCTTATGAGTATAATATCCTGAAAGACTGTATAAAGTTAGGCAAAAACATCAACTTCAATACATATATGAGTTATAAAAATGGTTGCTTCGAAGTACAAGATGAGGGAAGTCAACTAATCTCTATAATGTTAGACCCAAAACCGGATGAAGATATTCTTGATTATTGCTCTGGTGGTGGAGGTAAAACTATACATATAGCGGAATTAGCAAACGATCAGGCATTGATAGATGCAACAGATATAAATATAAAAAGACTAAAAGAAACTGAACGAAGAGTTAGTTTACATCACCTTTCTTCGGTACTTGTTCTTAATATAGAAGATATAGATAGCGATGAAAAGCAATATCATAAAGTATTAATAGATGCACCTTGCTCTGGCTCAGGCACAGTAAGAAGAGCTCCAGAAATCAGATATACTATAACCGATGAATTGATAGATAGTTATACAAAGTTACAGCTTGAAATAATTGCTAAATGTTATGATAAAATAGCCGAAGGTGGTGAACTAATATATTCTACCTGTTCGCTTTTCAGAAATGAAAATGATAGGGTTATATCAAATGCTATAGCTCAATTCCCTGATTTAAAACCAATAGATATTAAAGAACGAGCTATTAAGCTTGAGATTCCTACAGAAGCTTTGTATTTTACTGAATATGGACTAATGACATTAACAGACAAAAGCAAAACAGACGGATTTTATCTTTCAATTCTTCAAAAAGGTGGATAAATATATGTCAGATTTTTTACACACTGTTAAGGCATTCACACATACGCACAGTAAGCCATCAATTAATATATTTTCATTAATGCTATCAGGAAGACTTAAGTAAAAGTAATAGAGAAGATGAGTAAACTAGACAGCACAAATTTTTTCGTAGTAGATGTAGAAACCACGGGGGCTAATAGCAAGACTGACCGGATAACTGATATTGCCGTAGTTCATGTATTAGGTGGCGAGATTATTGATACTTTTCACTCATTGGTAAACCCTCGGCAGCCAATTCCCGAATTCATACAAGAAATGACTGGCATTACTAATGAATTAGTCCGAAATGCTCCAGACGAAAGAGACGTACTTCCAGAATATAGAGATTTTATCGCCAAAGATAATTCTATATTCGTAGCTCACAATGCTAATTTCGATCATTTCTTCATCCGAAATACTATGATACGCAATTATGGAGTATCATTAGAACACGAATTACTCTGTACAGTTAAACTAGCAAGAAAAATACTTCCCAAAACCCAGAAAGTAAATTTAACTTCACTAGCTCAATACTTCCATATCCCAATATTCATGAGACACAGAGCATTGGGAGATGCTTTTGCGACTGCAAAAGCATTAATTAAAATGTTAGATATATTGGAAGTAGAGTACGATATAACTACTCGCAAAGAACTCAACGATTTCGAGAGAAAGTCGCGCAGAAGATTCAAAATTTCAAGTGAGAAAATTGATTGGTTGAAAAAGCAATTCGAAAAAGTTCCGGAATGCCAAGGTGTATTCTATCTTTATGATGACAATGGGAACAGGATTTACTCTGACAAAGCTGATAACATAAAACAAAAATTGACTTCATACTTAGATCCAAATTATTTGTCCTCTCTTAGAATGAAGGAAATAATTGAAATGACTTCAAGTGTAGAATATTTCGATACACCGTCGGAGCTACATTCAGATTTGAAACTTGGCAAAACACACAATGAATCCCCTTTAGAATTATTTGGAAATGGTAATCAACCTGAAAATTACTCGAATATTATATATATAGACAGTAATAATAGATTGGGTAAGACAGTTGGAGTATTCTTAATAAAAGATGGATTACTAGCTAATCATCTAGAAATTGGTACTAGTGCAAGTTCGTTTATAATAGAAACAGCAATCGAAGATACATATTACAATTCATCAAATATTACTGGCGATGATAACGATAGGATAATCGTACGAAAATGGCTTAGTAAAGAACCAGATTTAGGAAATAAAATTGAAGTAAAAGAAGATAAGAAGAAACTTATGAGAGAAATCAAGAATTACATCAGTTCTTGCTACTAAAAATAAACTAGTTATTTCAATTTAACTTCATTTTTTGTAACTTAAAACATTACTTTCGAGTCTTATATGAAAACAAGAAAACTAGCTATATGATAAGAAAAATATTATTACCATTACTAACAGCGGGCATTTTGCTATTTAATTATAGCAACATTATCGCTAAAGACAATTACTTTCTGGATGCTGTTGTATTCAACAGCAACGACAGTACAGATGGTAGAATAGATGTATATATAGTAGTGCCTTATCAATTACTGACCTTCGAAAAATTAGGTGATAGCTTTGTCGCAAATATAGATATAGATATTACTCTAACCGATAAAGACAACAACAGAATAGATTTCAAACATGTTAAAAAGACTATCTCAACAGCTGATTATAGAGAATCGCAGGGAGCAGATGGAGAATTTCATAAAACGTTCTTTCGATTTGGAGTAGCAAATGGTACTTATAGTGTCTCAGCAGATATCAAAGATGAATTCAGCGATAACTTGTATGAAAGAGAACGAGAAGTAACAGTTATTGATTTCAATCGTTTTAGCTTCTCCCTTAGTGGGATTCTATTACTCTCTCAAATAGAAGAAATAGATGGTAAATATAAGATAACTCCTTTTATATCAGATAATATAGGGACTATAAATAGTGACTTTTTCGCCTTTTTTGAGATCTATAATGATAATATACCAAAGACAGTAAAGATAGCATATAGGTTATTAAAAAAAGATGAAATTGTATTAGAAGGAGAATTGAAGGAAGTAGAAGTAAAAGTTGGAAAAAATCAGAGTTTTGTTAGAATAGATGCTTCGAATATGAGTTTATCTGGCGAATACATAGTACAGATAATTGCTTATGACCAGAGTGCTACAGAGCACGAAGATATAAAAGTTTTGGCTATAACTCAGCGCTCCATAAAGCATCAAGAGACTCTTATTTCTTTTTTGGATGAAGATATAAATAAAGCAATTAGAATGTTACGTTATATAGCTACAGACACTGAAATAGATAAAATACAAAATGCTAAAACAGACGATTTGAAAAGAGAGAAACTAGCTTTATATTGGAAAGAGTTAGACCCTACGCCAAATACTGTATACAATGAAGCGATGAACGAATATTATCAGCGTATAAAGTATGCTAATGAACAGTTCAAGTCTTATACCGAGGGATGGTTGACAGATATGGGAATGGTATATATAGTACTTGGCCCTCCCATACAAGTAGAAAAACAATCATCTATGGGCAATAACGTACAATATAGACTGTGGCAATATAGTGGTAATAGGACTTTTCTATTCGCAGATAAAAATGGATTCGGCAATTATAGATTGGAAAGACCGTATTTATTCAATGAAAAATATAGATATAAAAAATGAAAAACACATTGATAATACCTTGTGGTGGAATTGGTGAAAGAGTAGGTGCCAACATACCAAAACAATATATTGAAATACACGGGAAGTCTATACTAAATTGGACTTTATCTAGATTCAAAAACTTTGACAATATACACCAGTTATTGATACCAGCAGACGATTCTTTTACAGATGAAATAGAAGCATCAATCCCTATCGAATTCAAAGATAAATATAAGATAACAACTCAAGGGAGAACCAGGTTTGACTCTATTTATAACTCAATAAAGCATATAAGTCCTTATTCAGATTATGTGATGATACATGATGCCGTGCGTCCTTTCGTAACTCACAATCTAATAGAAAAATTAATGACCGCAGTTCAAGAGTATCATGGTGTAGTACCATATTTACATCCTACTGATACTATCAAGGCAATTGATAGAGATAAAACTGAAACATATATATACGAAACTATAGATAGAGAGATTTTGGCTTCGGTTCAAACTCCACAGATTTTTGATAAAAATTTATATGTAAAGGCATACGAATATTCGAATAAAAATAGATTCAAAGGGACTGATGATTCTTCTATTTTAGAATACTCAAAATTTTTACCTAAATTAATAGTCGGTGACGCACAAAATTTAAAAATTACAACCGAAATTGACTTAGAACTAGCCAAAATAGTACTAAAATAGTAACTATTTAGGCGTTAGTCTGTTATTTAAAAAAAGAAAATATAAACTAATAATATTATACGGAGTTTTTTATGAAAAACATATACTACTTGAGTAAGTATGTATTACTTTTTGCATTGATCTTATTTGTCCAGCAAGGACTAATATCTGCACCTACACAGAAATTTCCTACAAATGGTGATGATTGTGTTGATAGAGATGCTGTATTCGAATGGACAACAGTCAAAGATGCTTCTCGCTATATGTACATAATTTCAACTAAAATTGATTTTTCTGATACATTGAAAAAAGATTTGAGTTACAATGATACTACAGTTGCTTTTGCTTTGCCGGATTATAGCACTAAGTATTACTGGAAAGTAGGTTCTTACATAATTGGTGAAACAGATTCATGGTCAGAAGGTTTTACTTTGACTACGCATCCTGCACCTCCTACTTTAACTTCACCTGATGATTTGCTTACTTGTCAAGCATTTCAACAAACATTCTCATGGACGGCAGTACCAAATGCAGCAAAGTATAAAATACAAATATCTACAAGTCCTAACTTTTCTCCTACTGTAGTTGATACTCAGGTGACATCGACAAGTGCTACATTTGTATTGAATAAATACTTTACTACTTATTATTGGAGAGTAAAAGCACAAAAAGTAGGTTGCGAAACTCCTTATTCTGTAGCTAGAAGCCTATCTACTTTGGTAGGGCCACCAGAAATGGCTACTCCTAGAAATGATTCGGTCGGAGTTAATTTGAATGTAGTATTCAATTGGCCTGCAGCTGCTGGTGCAAATACTTATGACTTGCAAGTATCCGACGATGCTAACTTTACTAATTTGTTAGTCGATCAGATGAACATAACGGATGTAAATTTCTCATGGGCAGCTCCAACTTACAATAAGAAATATTACTGGAGAATGAGAACTTTAGGCCAAGCTTGCGCTTCCGAATGGTCAAATGCATTCAATTTCAAGACAGCTTACCCTGCGGCAATAGCTTCAGCTCCGGGTGATACTATTAACTGTGTACCTATAGTAACTACTTTTACTTGGGAAGCCGTACCAGGAGCAACTAAGTATCAGGTTCAAGCATCAAAATCTCCTCAATTTGCTCCAGACACTAAAACATTTGAAGCAAACGATATAATAGGTACTACAGTTTCTGGTGATGTTCAATTAGCATCAAGACAAACTTGGTGGAGGGTTCGAGCTAAGGATAGTAATAATGTTGGGCTGTGGTCAGAAGTAGAAACTTTCTTTACTACTGGTGAAGCACCATTAACAAAAAGTCCAGTTGACGGTTCTATAGAAATTCCTCGTGGGGTTACTATAAATTGGGAATCTCTTGGTGGAGCTACTGATTTCAACATACAGATTTCGAAGAATGATACTTTTACAGAAATTGAATTAGATAGCTCTGGTATATTAGGGCAAACATTAGATTATATACTTGACTCATACAATACTCAATATTACTTCAGAATTAGAACTTTAGCAAGTGGTTGTTATAGTGGTTGGTCCAATGTCTATAGTTTCAAATCTATACAAGGGTTCCCAAATCTTATTTATCCTGAGAACGCTGAGTCTAATATTACTACAGAGGTACAGTTCGAATGGAGCATGGTACCAACAGCTTTAAATTATGACATTAGATTTTCTACAGATGATGAATTTTTAAATGAATTCGGTCAAAATGGAGTGAAAACTAACAGTATTTTACAAAAAGACTTAGAAACTAATACTACTTATTATTGGAAAGTCAGATCTAATGATGTTTGGGGAACTTCTCCATGGTCACAAGTATTTCAATTCACTACTGGTGAAGGATTTACAAATGTACCATTCTTGATATACCCAGAGAATCTTTCGATAAAATTACCAACTACTGGTATTATGAATTGGAGATCTTCTAATAATGCTACTTCGTATAATTTACAAATAGCTCAAGATTTGAAATTCGATCAGGATGATATAATAAGAGAAATCCAAAATATCAAAGATACTACTTATAGCTACACTGATTTGGAAAACTTCAAAGAGTATTGGTTCAGAGTTGCATCTGTTAATCAGACAACTACATCTGCTTACTCTAAGCCACATAGATTCCGTACTATAGCTCAGCCACCGACTGACCAAGCATTAGCTATCAAGCCAGTTGACGGTCAAATTGCTGTACCATTCAAAAAGACAGCTTTTGAGTGGACTAAAGTAGCAAGAACAGATTTAGGTCTGGCTAGTGAAAGCGGTTACGAATTGTTGATTAGTAAAACTCAAGATTTCTCTGATACTGTTATTTACAACCAAAGAGTATTCGAAGAGACTATTAACTATGAAAACAAATTTGACGTAGAAACTACTTATTTCTGGAAGACTAGAGGTTGGAACGAAGCCGGATTTGGTCCTTGGTCAGAAGCTTTCTCTTTCACTACTGATATACAATCTACAGTGACTGATGGAAATTTTGATTTCGGAACTAATATAGTCCCTAATCCTGTTCAAAATAATGCTGAATTGAGATTCAATCTTGATACACCAGGGAATATTAGCTTTATTATAATAGACCAAACAGGTAGAACTGTATTTGCTTTGGAAAATATTAATGGTAAAGGAAACCTTAATATACTACCTCTTAATTTGGATAACTTAAGTAATGGAAGTTACTTATTCAAATTACAAGCAGGTACTAAGTATCAATCAGGTAAAATAATAATTAGTAGATAAGCTGATTATTTAATAACTTAAAGCGATCATATATAACAATATGGTCGCTTTTTTTTTGAATTAAAACGAATAAAGAAACGCTATGAGAATAATAATTACTGCTTTGGTAATATTGATGGTGGGATACTCTAATCTAATCCCTTGTACGAATTTGTTAGTAACGAAAGGAGCGACTACAGATGGCTCTACTATGATAACTTATGCAGCAGATGCTGGTGGATTTATGGAACGTTTGTTCTATCTACCAGAAGCAAAACATGAAAAAGGAGAAATGCTTGAAGTTCATGATTGGGACACAGGCAAATACTTAGGAGAAATAGAGCAAGTTCCACATACTTATAGAGTAGTTGGTAATATGAACCAACATCAACTAACTATAGGTGAGACTACTTTCACTGGCCTTGATGAGTACCGAGACACTACCGGAATTATAGACTATGGCTCACTAATGCGTATAGCATTACAAAGAGCAAAAACAGCCAAAGAAGCTATTAAAGTAATAGATGAACTAACATCTAAATATGGATATTATAGCACTGGAGAGTCATTCTCTATCGCTGATCCAAATGAAGTATGGATAATGGATATCCACCCAAAGGGAGTAGGGAACAAAGGCATAGTATGGGTAGCAAGAAGAATACCTGATGGATATATAGCAGCCCACGCCAATCAATCTAGAATCAGAAAAATAATCAAGAATGATCCGAATAATTGTCTATATTCTAAAGATGTAATTACATTCGCTGAAGAAAAGGGAATAGCAAAAGAATTCAATGGAGAGTTCAGTTATGCTGATACTTATAATCCACTTGACCCAGGTGGGGTGTTATATTGCGAAGGTAGAGTATGGAGATTTTTCTCGTTAGCGGCACCTAGTCAAAACCTTTCTGAAGATTATTGGAGAGCAGTAGAGGGAGCAGAGCCCTATCCCCTATTCATCAAACCGGATTCGAAGATTTCTGTTAAAGATTTACAAAATTGGATGCGTGATCACTTCGAAGGAACGGAATATGATATGACAAAAGGTATAGCGGCAGGTCCTTACGGTTGCCCTTACAGATGGAAGAATTTGTCTTGGAAATTGGAAAGCGATACTACAAAGAAATTTGGTTGGGAAAGACCAATTTCAACTCAGCAAACAGCTTGGTCTTATGTAGCACAAATGCGTAGCTTTCTACCAGATGAAATAGGTGGAGTGCTTTGGTATGGTGTAGATGATGCTGCTACTAGTTGTTATGTACCGCTTTATAGCTCTTTACAATCAGCTCCAACTCCATATATAGTTGGCTCTATCAAAGATTTCACTTGGGAATCTATGTTTTGGGTGTTCAATCTAGTTGCTAATAAAGCATACACTATGTACAGCCATATATCCAAAGACGTAGTAGAAGTTCAACAGAACTACGAAGATAAATTCTTAGCTTATCAACCACAGTTAGAAAAAGCAGCTGCAGAGATATACAAAACTAATCCCGAATTAGCTGCTAGCTTCCTATCTGATTACAGTATTGCGAACGCAGAGAGAGTACACAAAGAATGGAAATCACTTTGGGAATACATAACGGTAAAGTACAATGATGGGTATATGAATGATGTAACTAAGAACGAAGGCCGTGCACCAGAAGGCGTTGGTTATGAGCAGAAATTCCTAGAGCAAGTCGTAAAAGAAAGACCGGGTTACTATGATGTAAAGTGGAAGAAGAATAGCAATTAATCCGAACATATTATTAATATCAATCGTATTTGTAATATATTTCTTAAATTTGTGTCAAATAATAAAGTTAAGTGAAAAAAATGGCAAAAAAAGCAGTTTCAAAAAGACAAAATAAAGTTAATTGGGATTTCCCATTTACTAAGAAGAATTTCTTATTAGCAGGTATAGGATTAGCTACAATCGTTGTTGGATACTTACTAATGGCAACAGGGCTAGGCGGTGATCATGCAGCAGTAGATGGTACATGGAACAACCCAATGGCTATTACTGTAGCTCCACTATTACTAGTGATTGGCTATTGTGTTATTATCCCTTTTGCTATACTGAAATACTATCCGCACAGCGAAACTACTAATGAGTAGTCAAACACAAAAAGCTGGATTCGTAGCAATCATAGGTATGCCCAATTCGGGTAAATCTACACTAATGAACGCCCTAATGGGTGAGAAACTATCAATAGTAACAGCGAAACCGCAAACCACTAGGAAAAACGTTTCTGCTATACTTTCGAAAGAACATTCGCAGATTATATTCCTAGATACTCCGGGTATATTAAGACCTAGGTATGAGATGCAACGCTCTATGATGAGATTCCTATTCGAATCGCTAGACGCAGCTGATATTATTAGTGTTATATGGAATTTAGAAAAAGATGGTGAGAATACAGAATTGCTCGCAACTAGATTCGAATTCCTAAAAAATTATGACGTTCCGAAAGTATTGATTTTAAATAAAATAGATACTTATAAAGATGCAAAAGGTGTGCTTCCAGTAATTGCCAAATTCCAAGAATTAGGTCTATTTTCTGATATAATTCCTATATCTGCACTCAAAGCAGCAAACACTGACGCATTAATACAAATCTTCGAAAGTCATCTTCCGGATTCGGAATTTTACTACCCTACTGATATTATAAGTACACTCAACGAGAGATTTTTCGTTAGTGAGCTAGTTCGTGAGAAAATATTCGAACAGCTAAAAGAAGAACTACCTTACTCAACAGAAGTGACTATCACTCAATTCAAAGAGAGAGAAGCTAACAAATGGTTCATCTCCGCTGATATAATAGTTGAGAAAGATAGCCAGAAAGGAATAATGATAGGTAAAGGTGGTACTATGCTAAAACGTATAGGTGCTATGGCAAGAAAAGACATAGAAGCCCATCTACAGATGCCTGTATTCCTAGAGCTATTTGTGAAAGTCAGAGACAATTGGCGCGAGAAACCTAATATGCTCCGCTCACTAGGGTATTAATTATTTAACTTAGTGACCTCTAATCCTTTTTAGGTAAGCACTTCAGACTTTTCCTATATTACAAAAAAATATCCCCGAATTAATGGTAATGTTGTTTTTAAACTACAATTACTATAATAAGGGGATTTATCTTTTAGTATATAAGATGTATTAGAATACAAGATTAAGGATAGAATCTGAATCCTATTGCTCCTTCCATATTCGCACCTACACCATTAGTGATACCAATTAATGGCCCAAGCTCTACAAATATTTCAAACGCTTTACTTGGTTTGAAGTTAAGACCTAATAATGCTTTCGCTCCAAAATTAAAGTCATCATCATAGTAATTATTTTTATTTTTATCATAGAAAAAACTTCTGCCTTCCCCAACTGCAATAACTGCCCCTAAACCAGCATACAACTCAAAATCTCTGCTATTGAAAACATGAGGGAAATTAAAAGTGTAAATACCATCAAACCTAACTCCACCGTAATGATTTCTAAGACCTAAATTGAAGATAAAGTCATTACTTCCCCCACTTCTAGACTTCAAAGTGATACCAGATGGTTCACCAAATATTAACCCTATACCCAAGTCTGCCTTAGCATTATAGCTAGAAAGCATTATAACTAATATAATAATCAGTTTTTTCATAAATACCCTTTTAATTGTGAATAATAAATCTGACATACATACGGGCGAAAGCATATAACGGATTTTTTAAAGTCGGCGTTTGGATAAATAATTAATCTTTTTGGGTTTCAGACAAAAATAAAGACACGTAAAAGTCTATAATGAAGCGAAATACATTCCTAAGTTTATAACTTTAGAATTTTTATATTAAAGATTTATTACTAATTTATCCAATGAGTAAATATCAATCTTGAGTTAAAAATGAAAAAAATACTATTTCTATTCCTATTTATACTTGTCATAAGCTCTTGTAAAAAAGATGAAGGTGATATTGTTTCACCCGGCAATGGCGATTACACTCCTAAAATTATTACCGAAACTTATGGCACAGCAAAGCTAGTTGGATTCGTGAATGATAAGTCTGGCAATCCGCTCGCAGGTGTTAGAGTGTTTTTTGGAGAAGAAAAGACATTAACCGGCTCTGATGGTGGTTATCAATTAAACACCCTATCTGCCGGATCTAATAAAAGAATTTGGTTTCAGAAATCAGGATATGCTTCCACTCAAAAATTAGCTGACATAAAAGAAGATTTGCCGAATAGAATAGATGCTAGCCTATTCCCGATTGATAAAACAGAAAAAATTAATAGTGATGGTGGAAAAATCGAAGGGAAGGATTTCTCAGTTGAAATTAAACCGGGTGGATTTGTTTATTCTGATGGTCGCCCTGTAGAAGTAGATGTTACCGTAGAGGTAACTACATTTTTAACAAACGAAGATGAATTTTTAGATGCTTTCCCAGGTGAGTTCAGAGGAACTAGAGAAAACGGTACCGAAACAGCAATCGAATCTTTCGGATTTATCGATGTTGTGTTGAAAGTTGCCTCTGGCGAACCCGTTCAACTAGCAGATGGAGTTACTGCAATTATCAAGATTAAAGCACCACAGAACGCTCCAACTACAATCCCAATGTGGCATTATGATGAAGATAAAGCACAGTGGATAGAAGAAGGAATTGGTAGTCTTGATAATGGACTCTACACAGCAGAAGTCAGTCACTTCACAAAATGGAACTGGGATAAACCAATAGAACTCATATCTAGAATTAAAGGTAGAGTTGTGGATAATACAGGAAATCCAATTGAAGGAGCAAGCTTAATTCAAACTGGTGAAAACAGAAATTTTCAACTATCAACTAAATCAATTGATGATGGGACTTTTGAGATGTTCACTTTAGAAAGTTTTGAATCGAAAATTGAAGCTCAGTTTGATATTTATGGCTCAACAATTATCAATTATACAACATCACCAAATCAAGGACAAGTTAATAATATT
>JAGXGG010000021.1 GCA_024636855.1 Ignavibacteriota bacterium
GCAGCGTCAGATGTGTATAAGAGACAGTCTCTGACCTTCTGCAAACAGTGTATCGAAGGCAAGGCTAGATTTACCTGACCCAGAAAGTCCTGTTATTACTGTTAGTTTATCACGAGGTATAACTACATCAATATTCTTAAGATTGTGCTCTTTAGCACCGTATATTTTAATAAATTCTAATTCTGAGTCTGTTGTTTTTGCCATTAACTTATTGGAAAGATAAAAGGAATAATTAACTTATAACGTACGAGTAAACAAATAATTTAATAGTATGTGATGTTTAACTTTCAATCTATGAAAATATATGTCAAATAAGAAAGAACGAATTGGGTGGTATATGTTTGATTGGGCTATTTCTGCCTTTTCAGCTACAGTTATAACAGTATTCCTCGGTCCTTACTTATCCACAATTGCAGAAAATGCAGCAGTGAACGGAAAAATAAGCTTTTTAGGTCTTTGGATTAATCCAAATTCATATTTTGGGTATGTCATATCGGCTTCTGTCTTATTCCAAGTATTGCTATTACCATTATTAGGCGCTTACTCAGATAGGTCTAATAGAAAAAAATCAATTCTAATCTTACTATCAACTCTTGGTGCAATTTCGACAACTATGCTTTATTTCCTTGAAGGAACAAATTATCATCTTGGAGGAATATTATTATTTATAGCAAATCTATCTTTTGGTGGAGCTATGGTTATCTACAATTCATTTTTGAATGATATAGCTCAAGAACATGAGAGAGACAAAATATCTTCTATAGGTTGGGGTGTTGGATTCTTAGGTGGGGGAGTACTACTACTTATTAATCTGATTATATTCTCTAATTTCGACTCCTTAGGTATTACTGAAGGACATGCTGTCAGGATTTCACTTGGTAGTGCTGGACTTTGGTGGGTCGGGTTTTCATTAATAACATTCAAATATTTAAGATCTGATAAATTAGGCATCGATTTAAGGGGCAACATTGCAATAGGAAGTTTTAAACAACTTAAGAATACACTTAAAGATATCAGAAAAGAAAAGAAAGCATTTAACTTTTTGATAGCATATTTATTTTATAATGATGGGGTACAAGCTGTTATTACATTTTCAGCACTATTTGGTGCAAAGGAACTTGGACTAGAACAAAGCACTTTGATTAGTGCTATTTTAATGGTGCAATTCGTAGCATTTTTTGGTTCTATTATATTCAATAAAAGTGCGGAAAAATACTCAACAAAATCTGTTATTTTATTCAGTTTAGTGATTTGGGTTCTAAGTCTAGTTTATGCATTCCAATTCTTGTATACTGCTATGGATTTCTATATACTAGCATTTGTTATTGCATTAGTATTAGGCGGGACACAGGCATTGAGTCGCTCGTTATTCTCTAAACTAATACCTAAAGAAAAGGAAACGGAATATTTCAGTTTTTATGAAATTTCTGAGCGAGGCACATCGTGGATAGGTTACTTTTTATTTAGCTTTGCATTAGATATGACAGACTCATATAGAATCGCTATACTATCTTTAGTAATACTATTTGTTATTGGAGGAGTTCTACTAAAAAGAGCTAAGGTATAAGAAATTATTACCTTAGTACATCAAATATAACAATTATTACCATTAGTGTTAATAAGAGAAGCATACCAATATTCTGAATAGCCATCTTCACTTTTATAGGAAGTTCTTTTCTATAAATTGCTTCGATTATTACTATTAATAAATGTCCTCCGTCAAGAGCAGGTATTGGTAAGATATTCAATAATGCAAGAGAAAGTGAGAGAGCAGCAATAAATACTAAAAATGAATCAATTCCTCTTTCAGCTGACTCAGCAGATTGCTTTGCAATCATTATTGGGCCACCAACTGCATTTTCAAATGCAATATTACCTTTGAAAATCTGACTAATACTAGTTACTATTAAATCGATGTATTGTATAGTTTTATCATATCCAATTACTAATGATTCACCAATACCAAAGGTAACAGTTTCAAATTCTCCTTTACTGATTTCGAATAATCCAGCTCCAATTTTACCATTATTATTAGGAGTTACCGTAATTAGTTTGTCACCTGATTTTCTTGAAACTAATAGTTCGACAGGTTTTTCTTTGTTAGAACTAACAACGCTAATGAATTGTTGAACGGAAACTATATCTTGATTATTAGCAGTTCGAACTGTGTCATATGTCATTAATCCAGCTTCACCAGCGGGTTCTAAAGTAAAAATATCAGTAAGGACTACTATATTTCCTTTTGGACTTAAACCTAAACTACCTTTGTTAGATAAAACATCTAATATATCTTTATTCTTTAACTTAAGTGCTACTTGTGTACCACTTCTATCAACTATTATTTTCTTATCTTTACCCAAGTCATCTATAACAAGACCATCTATTACTTCAGTCCAATTATTTATCTTCTTGCCATTAATAGCAACAACTTTATCATTATTTTCGAATCCAATATTACTTGCTAATGATTCATCAGCTACATATCCAATTTCAGTAGTTTTGAGTTTGGTTTCGCCTTGCGAGAACGTAAGCCACGAAAATATGGCAATAGCTAATAATAAGTTCATCACAACACCAGCGACTAATACAAATGCTTTTTGTAATGCATTTTTAGATCTAAATTCATAGCTCTTTGGTTCTGAAGATATTTCATCATTGTCCAAACTCTCATCTACCATACCCGATATTTTCACATATCCCCCAATAGGTAATAGAGATAAGCGATAATCAGTGTAATCGCCACCATCCCAATCTTTTGGCAAATCACCTTTGGTGAGTCCTGTGATTTTATTCCAGCCAAATAATCGCTTTCCCATGCCGATAGAGAATATTTCAGCTCTCATACCTGTCATACGAGCAGCTAAAAAATGACCTAGTTCATGTACAAAAACTAGAATACCAAGTACAACAATAAAGTAAAATAAACTATTTAGAAATTCCATTTGTGCTTTTTATATATTCATTTGTAATAATTCGAGCATTTTTATCTGCTTCGATGATGTCTTGTATTGACGGATTGTTAGTAGTTTCAATTTTATCCAACATCAAAGAATTAATTTCGGATATTTCATTAAAACAAATTTTTCCTTCAAGAAATTTCTTTACTGTTATTTCATTAACTGCATTAAGTATGCAACATGAAGTTCCACCTTTTTCTAAAGCTTTATATGCAAGTTTTAGATTAGGAAATTTGTTGAAATCTGGCTCAAAGAAAGTTAGAATTCCAATTTCAGCTAAGTTCATTCTTTTATATGGATAAGGCTTGTGATGTGGGAAGTTAATTGCATAAGCAATAGGTACTTTCATATCTGGAAGTCCTAATTGGGCTTTTACTGAACTATCAACGAACTGTATCATAGAGTGAATTATACTTTGAGGATGTATAATTACATCAATATCTTCTATCGGTAATCCAAATAACCAATAAGCCTCTATAACTTCTAGTCCTTTGTTCATCATAGTGGCAGAATCAATAGTAATTTTACTACCCATAGTCCAATTCGGATGATTCAAAGCATCTTCAATAGTAATACTGTCGAACTTCTCTAATGGTGTATCTAAAAATGGCCCACCACTAGCCGTAAGTATTAATTTTTCTACTTCTCCAATTTTTTCACCAGTCAAACATTGCTGTATTGCACTATGTTCACTGTCAATAGGGAAGATATTTACATTATTATTTTTTGCAGCTCTGTTTATGATTTCACCAGCTGCGACTAATGTCTCTTTATTTGCTAGTGCAACGTCAATATTATTATTAATTGCATTTAATGTAGGAATAACCCCAGCAAATCCTACTAATGAAGAGATAAGTAAATCTGTAGATTTTTCAGCTGCGACTATGTTAAACCCATCATCACCAAAATGAATCTCGCCTTTGAAATTTGTTTTGGTTTTGAATTGTTTAAAAGCTTCATAATCTGATATAACGACACCTTTGGGAGTGAATAAGGTACATTGTTCTTCTAATAATTCAACATTAGAATTTGTCGTTAAATAATTGATTTTAATATTATGAGTATCGGAGATAACATCTAGAGTTTGGGTGCCAATTGAACCTGTTGATCCCAATATACTGATATTTCTATGCTCCATTCATATACTCCGAAGTAATATCTTTTTGTTTTTTCAAAGAATGGAATTGGAATTGACTAATACTCATACTATCAGCTTGCTTGATATTTATTTTGACAAAGTATTTTATCATTAATTTTGATAATCTTGAAAGTGTACCTTGAGTCATATAATCTGCTATATCAGGATGTACTACTAATTCTAATCTAAATTCTTTAGTATTAGCTCTGAAATTTTTCAACCATCTTTCTATTTGATTTAGTAATACACTTTTACTTGTTATTTTACCAGAACCACCACAAGTAGGGCAGAGGTCAGATACTTTTTCACTGATATTCTGATTTATTCTTTGACGAGTTATTTGGAGTAAACCCAATTTAGTAAGAGGGTAAGTTACTGTTTTAGCTCTATCTCTTTCTAATTCTTTATTCATAGCATAATAGACTTTTTTTCTATTAGCTGGGTTTTTCATGTCAATAAAATCAATGAGAATAATACCAGCCAAATCACGTAATCTGATATGTCTAGCAATCTCTTTAAGTACTTCCATATTTGTTTTAAGTGCAGTGCCTTCTTGATCTTTATCAACTGAGCGACCTGAATTTATATCTATTACTACCATTGCTTCTGCTTGATCTATTACAAATGAAGCACCAGATTTTAGATGGACAGTTCTTCTGAAAGTTTTTGCAATGTCTCTCTCTACACCATACTCATCGAAAAGTGATTTCTTACCTTTATAGTAAGTAACTTTATCTAAGAGGGCAGGACTTTTCTTTTTTAAATAAATAATTATTTCATTGTACAGCTTTTTGGAATCAATTATTACCTCAGTAACATCTTTGGTAAATAAATCCCTTATTATACTAGAAGTAAGATGCATATCTTGATAAAGTAGAGTAGGAGGTTTTGAATGTTCAACTTTTTGTTCTACTTCTTTCCAAGTAGTAATTAAACTGTCCCAATCCTCTTTTAACTCATCATCTGTTTTACCATGAGCGGCAGTTCTAATAATACATCCTGAGCCCTTTGGAAGTGTATTACGTGCTAATTTTCTCAATCTAGATCTTTCTTTATGAGAATTGATTTTCTTAGATACACCAATCCATTCTTCAAAAGGTAAAAAGACTACATATCGACCTGGGAGAGAAACTTTTGAAGTTACTTTTACACCTTTAGTACCATATGCTTCACGAGTGACTTGGACTAAAATGTTCTGTCCTTCTTCAAGGTTAATTTGAATATTACCCGAACTCTTAGTTGAAAAAGTAGCTTCAGAGGTTACATTTCTTTTAATTGCATGAGTTTTGCGTAAGGCTACATCTGTTGATATCTCATCATCTGTTTTATTCGATTTATCAACTGCTTTAGACAATGACTCAGTCTCTGGTTCCTCATCATCGTCTTCATCTTCTATTTCTACATCACTTTCAAGTGATTCGTCAATATCTGAGAAGTGAAGGAAAGCGTCTTGTTTTTGACCAATACTAATGAATGCAGCGTTTAGTCCTTGAACGACTCTATTAACTCGCCCAAGATATATATTACCCAGCAGTTTTTCTTTATCTGGAAGGTCAATGAAGTATTCAGCAAGTTGTTTATCTTCTGTGATTGCAATCCTTACTTCATTGATTGTTGAATTGATTAAAATTTTCTTATTCATAGGAACAAATATACGATAAAAAATATAAAAAAAGGTCAAGAAATCAAACACACTGCAAATAAACCTACCGCTGCTTCCTTTCAGATCTGACGGAATTTAGCCATTTTCAGTTGTTGACTCTTGACCAATTTTAAGTAATGTACGCCGAAAAGGACTCGAACCTTTGGCCCACAGCTTAGAAGGCTGTTGCTCTATCCAGCTGAGCTACCGGCGCAAAAACGATTACAAAATTAACAGTATTTATTTAATAAAAAAAGTTTTATAAAACTTTTTTTATAGATTCCATAAATGCTTCATAAGAACGTGCTCCTTGAATTACTTCTTTGATTTCACCGTTCTTGTTTATTATCAACGTAGTAGGCACATACTGCATACCACCATAGGCTGCATTTAATTTGTTATCCACATCTACAAAATTTATATAGTTCATCTTGTTAGAAGTGTGGAAATTATCAACTTTTGCAAATTTATCTTTAGTGCTATTTCTTTCTAAAGCAACACCAGCGATTATAATATCTTTACTTGCAAGATCTTTTTGTAGTTTAATAATATCAGGAATTTCACCTCTGCAAGGGGGACACCATGTACCCCAAAAATTTAAAAATACAACTTTACCTTTTGCAAGTTTAGAAAATGACTTTTCTTTACCATTTTCCATATATTTAAAATCAATTAACTTGTCTTTTACAATTTCAGAAACTGAAGTAACTTCAAAAACTTGACTATTACTTCCTTCAGCTGAAGTTAAATCTTTTGTGAATATACTAAATACTGATACTAAAGCAATTAGTATAAGTACAGCTATAATAGTTTTTTTCATTTTATACCTTTAAATAATTATTGTTTACTTATTCTTATATAACGTATTAAATCGAATTAAGATATATTAGATATGTCTTTTAATTGACTATATCTGTACTTAGATCTTCATTTTTCTCAAATTCAATATCTTTTTTAAATGCTTTCTTTAAATATTTTGGAGACATGTATTTGAAAAGTGAGATAAAGAAGCCAACTACGACAAATATAGTTCCTATCCATACAAAAATAATAAATGGCTTATCAGATATTTCTAATATCAGCATTTCCTCCGGCATAGATAATTCACCACCCTTTTCTTTGAACATAAATAAAGCACCTGAATTTGCTAAATTCTCTTTATCTGGCATTATCTGCATAAAGCCTATTTGAATACCTGTAGTATCCAAATCATACCAAACAGGATTATTAGTCATTGTTTTCATATTCATTTCTGCAAAGATTGTATCTTCTTTTATAAAACCTTTATCGTTACTTAATCTAACCAAAGTTCCTATTTTCATATTTTCTTTAGGTTTCCCGTCTTGTTGCATTGGACCTTTCTTCATATCAAGCATAAGGAAATCAAGCATTTTGATTTTATAAGTCGTATCTAAACTCACAGGAGCAGACAGTTGCTTTTTAAGAGCTATTGGTTTGACTTCATAGTGAGGAGTTAATGCCATGGCTATATAAATGTCTTTAAACGGAGTCATCTTCACTCCAGGTTCAAAGAATGGTGTTTCCATATCATTAAATTCACTCCAAAATGCAACGGGGTGAACACGAGTAGTATCATTATCTTTTATAATATCAATATTATATTTATATTTTTCACGGTCGTGTTTTTCTAACTCTACTCTTTCTTTACCGTTGTGCTCGATTCTATAACCTTTGAACTCAACATATTGTCCACTTCTAATGGTTACTTGAATAGATTCTGAATAAGCACCAGAGGCTAATGCACCTAGTAATAAAAGAGCAATTCCAGTATGAGAAACAAAACCACCAATTAATTTCTTATCCTTTCTAACATTCTTGATTATAAACTCTAAATTAACATAAAGAGAAAATCCAACTGCAAACACTAACATTAAGTAACTAAATTGGTTGACTCCCATTAATGCAGAAACTAATGTAAGTAAAACACCAGCTGAAATTCCAATTACTAGTTTTTTAATTATTTTAGAAAAATCTGTTCTACTCCATGAAAAATAAAGAGCCAATGAGCTAAATATCATCATAAGTACTGCTAAAGGTAAGTTTAACTGATTATACCATTTAACTTCGACAGTAGATTTTGTCATTCCTAATATATCAGTTATTATAGGCCAACTTGTTCCAAAGAGTACTATAAAAGTAACCAGCATAAGTGCAATTACTCCTAATGAAACTACAAATTCTTTCGAACTAACTTTGAAGTTTATCTCAGGACTCTTAATCTTATTTAACCTTACAAATAGAGTTACTACTGCTAATAGTAGGAAGACTATCATAAATATCATCAATAATTGATAGACTATAGGACCTGGTGAAACAAATGAATGTACAGATGTATCACCTAGTACTCCACTTCGAGTAAGAAATGTTGCATATAATACAAATAAGAAGGTAAGGAATGCCAAAACAAAATTTGTTTTAATTAGCCCACCAGTTTTCTGATGTATATACATAGTATGTACTAAAGTAACAGCTGTTAACCACGGTATTAGAGAAGAGTTTTCGACAGGGTCCCATGCCCAGAATCCTCCCCAGCCTAATGTCTCGTATGCCCATAATCCACCAAGCATCAAACCTAGACCAAGAATAGCTGAAGCAAAAAGTGTCCATGGTAAAGCTAACCTAATCCATTTACGATAATCTTTCTTTAACAACCCTGATATAGCAAATATATAAGGTATAGCCATAGCTGAATAACCTAAAAACAAAATAGGTGGGTGTATGTTTATCCAATAATTTTGAAGTATTGGGTTTAAACCTCGACCTTCCTTAGGCATAAAACCTACTTCTACATTTTGATCTGCATAAGTTTGCCACACATACTCAAATGGGCTTTTGAAGATAAGTATAAGCAATATAAATGCTATTATTAAAACGAATATACCCATTGTTATATATTCATAGTTCCTTTCTTTAAGATAAGGAATTAAGAAAAAACCGATTAATGTTAGAGTTAATCCCCAAAGTAAAAATGAACCTTGTTGCCCTGCATAAAATGTAGAAATTAAAAGATTCAAGGGGAGAGTAGTAGAGGAGTATTCCCAAACATAGGTCATTTGAAAATTATGAGATAATATATTTGATAACAAATACATGGAGATAGCTAACATAGCAGCAGTTACCCCATAATATGCATACCTTCCTAATTTAAGAAGGCCGGGTTTATCTTTTGCTATTAAATAAAATATTCCGGAAAGTACACTCAATCCGAATGCAACGTAAATTAAAATTTGTCCTAACATTTAACTTTCCTGTAGTTCTTCAATAGTACCTTCGTACTTAGAAGGACATTTTGTTAATATTTGATTAGATTTGAATAAATTACCTTCGTAATGTCCTTTCACTACTACTTTAGTTGCAATTTCAAAATTATTGGGTTTAACACCAGTATGAAGAACTTTGAAAGTATTACCTGATTCATCTTCCAAATAGAATTCAAATTCATTTCTTTCAGCATTGTAGCTAGATTCTTTATCTTTCAACCAATGACCATATACTTGAACTGTTTCGTTGCTCGCCTTAGCTTCTGCTATATTGACAAATTGAGTAGTGTTATCTTGGAAAGAGAACATTGCCAAAACTATAAATGTAACAATTATTAATCCACCAATTAGATATTTTTTATTCATTATGTTTTTCAACTCGCAAATTATTTAGGGAAATTTGTTTCTCTAGTTTATTTAATTTTGATTCAGTTCTCATCAGATAAATAAACAATCCAAACCAATTAATTAATGCCACCACAAGGACGACATATATAGAATTATCATTTAAGAAATTATACATTTTGTTCTCTTAATTTATTTTCTAACATTTTTTGCCTTATTTCTATACTCAAATACCAAAAGTAAATAAATAGAAATGCAGCTATAGATAAATAGAATATAAAAGCTAAACTAGAATCAACCATATCAGATTGTGTACTAATTACAGGTCCAGTAGTTCCATCGTCTTTACCGCCAGGGTGTAAACTAGGTAAAAGTCTAGGTATAATAAACATAAGAACTGGTACAGCTATAAAACTAACTATAGAGTAAACTGCACTTAATTTAGCTTTCTTTTCAAAGCTATCTAGAGAATTCCTTAATCCGAAGTAAGCAAAATATATAAGCATGATAACTAATATAGTAGTTTGCCTAGGATCCCAATTCCAGTATGCACCCCAATTAAATTTCGCCCATATCATACCAGTTACTGTACCTAATATAGTAAATATCAGACCAATTTTAATAGCTGAACTTGCAGCTACGTCATCTTCTAATCTATTGTGTTTTAAATATCTTATAGAAAATATCAAAGAAACTAAATAAGCTATAAATGAAGTCCAATGCAATGGTACATGAAGATTTAGATTTTTTATTCTATGTTGCAAAGCTTCTATGAATGGGTATTCTAATATGGGGTTAATAGAAATAATCCTCTTTAATTGATAGATATCATTTTCTTCAAAATAGTTGAGGGTGGAGACAACCTTATCATTAACATTTAGCGAATAAACACCGTTATCTTTGGGTGATATAATAGTATATTTGTTTTTTTCAATGTTTTTTTTGTCTGAAAAATGGAATATTTCACTTGGAATTGCTGATATAACTACTTCATTGTCATTATATACTATTTCTGAAACTATAAAAGAAACATCGACATCTTTGAAATCTACTGTTTTACTCAATCTTCTAGCATCACTAAAATTTCCAGAAATAGGGGGAAGTATAGTAAAGATTAATACAGAAGTTACTAGTATAAACGTAGTTATTATCCAGTACTTTTTACGTGGTAAGGTAATTCCATGTTTGAAAGCTAGTACTATCGGAAGAATTATACATAAAAGCATTAATACGTAACGAATAGCAACCATAATAAAAATAAGATTTCATGAATATTTATGTTACAAATATATGAAATCAATATGGATTTACGTGAATAATGAGAATTATTATACTAAATGTTTGGTCAATGTAAGAACATTCTTAATTGAACCATTATTTGTAATTTGATAATCTAAGCTATCAACTAAAGATTTCATGATGAAAATACCTAATCCACCCTTTTTGTAATCATTTCTATACTGTACCATATCAGGATCTTGGACAAATCTAGGGTCGAATGATGGTGAATTATCTATAATTTTCACAATAAAGCTATTTTCACAACTATTGAGTTCAATTACTATCGAATCTTCAGGATTGCTTTTGTAGGCATGCTTTATAAGATTAGTGCAAGCTTCATCAACAGCTAATACTAATTCTTCTGCTTTGTAATCATTAAAGCCAAATTTTGTGGAGTTTTCAAACACGAAGTTTCTAATACTTTCTAAGTTCTCAGTTTTAGTGAAAGTCTTAAATTTTGCTATATGGTTTAATTTCGTGTTCATCAAATTAATTTGAATATTTTTCAATTGCTTCTTGTTCTGTTTCTGTGATATCATATATATGGTTAAATCCTAATAAATCCATTACATTTTTTACTCTTTCATTTAATTCTGCAAATTTAATATCCCCATTATTTTCTCTTATATCTTGTATAAAAGACATGAAAACACCTAATCCTGCACTACTTATATAATCTAAGTTAGATAAATTGAAAACAAATTTGTTATTTATTTGGATACTTTTCTCTATTTCTTGCTCAAGTAGAGGAGCGCTATGTGCATCAAGTTGACCAGATAAATAAAAACAAGTTATATCCTGTTTATTTACTAAGTTTATCTTCAAATTGTCATTCATTTTCTTATCCCTTACCATTTATCATATTTATAAACGTTATAATATTCATTTAAGTTTCATTATTATATATTGCAAACTAGTTATATATTAGAATATCAATCTAAACACAATATCCAAAATGATACCAATTTTAACATCTAAAGAAATGTATTCATTAGATAGCTACTTAATTAATAACGTTGGAATTGAATCAAAGTTATTAATGGAATGTGCTGCAGCTTACACTTCATTAAAAATCAGAGAGATAATTCCACAAAATTCGAAAATCTTAATTCTGTGCGGTGTCGGTAATAACGGCGGAGATGGATTATCAATTGTTCGACATTTGATAAATGACTACGAAGTCAGTTATTCTATAATAGGGGATAGATCTAACCAGTCTAAAGATAATAAATATAATTATGAAGTCTTAACTGCTTTGAATATAGAAGAAACAGATTATAAAAAAGTAGATTTTAATGAGTTCGAATGTATTATTGATTCTTTATTCGGTATTGGAGGTAAGGCTCCTTTAAATGAAGAAATAACTAATATAGTAGCCCTATCTAATAATTGTGAATGTACTCGAATTGCAATTGACATCCCAACTGGGTTAAATAGCGAGTCTGGAGTTGCCTATTCAACAACATTTAAGGCAGATTATACATTTACTATGTATGCAGAAAAGCCTGGAATGCTACTTAATGATGGGAAAGATTTCTGTGGTAATATAATAACTCTAGATTTAGGTGTAAAACAGAGTCTTATTAGCTCATTTTCAAGTATTTACAAGTATAATTCTAGAGTCACATTAAACAGAAATAATAACACTTCTAAATTTGACTATGGTAAATGCCTTGTAATTGCTGGTTCTAAGAATATGTCAGGTGCTGCGGCTTTGACTTGCAACTCAGCAATTACTGCAGGTGCTGGATTAGTTTATCTATTAACTACTAATATAAATAACAGCTTATATCCAGAGATTATATCATTTGAAATAAGTAACTATAATACATCAATATTAGAGAATGAAGATATACGAGAATTATTTGATAAGTCTGATTCGATTACTATTGGACCAGGGTTAGGAAAATCGGATGATATTACAGAGATGATCAATTCAATATTAGAGAATTACTCTGATAAAAGATATATAATAGATGCAGATGGGATTTCAGCATTAGATTGTAGTAAAGAATATAAGCAAAACATTACTATTACCCCGCATATTGGTGAGTTTGCTAATCTAATTGGCATCAATAGAATTGATATTGCAGAAAATCTAATTAAGCTAACGAAAGAAACTGCAAAGAAAATGAGAATAAATATTCTACTAAAGGGTTCTACATCAATAATATCCGATGGGGAAGATGTAATACTAGTAAGTGACGGTATACCTGAGATGGCAACTGCTGGATCTGGAGATGTATTATCCGGTATATTAGGTGCCCAAGTTAACCTTAATTTATGTCCTAATTACTTGCAGATACTCGCTAACGCTGCTTTAACACATATTAATGCTGCAAAAAATACTTTAAATAATGGAAATTCAATAATTGCATCTGATATCATAAAAGGTTTGAAATGTATAAAGTAATGTATAGAATGATATACTTTATTCCATGGGTAATGTTTTCTCTTGCAATAATTTATTTTTCACACCAAGAAAGAATTGAATTCCTTGACAACTCATTTTATTTAAGCGATAAGTTATTACACTTTGTTGCATATTTCTGTTACGGAATGACAATCCAGTTTGCTCTTATAAATTCTGTGAATTATAATGAAAAGAAATTCTACTTACTTATAATTATTATTGGCTCATTATTCGGAATTTCTGATGAAATTCATCAGTACTTTATTGAAGGAAGATCATCAGATATATTTGATTGGGTTGCAGATACTTTAGGTATTGTATCATCTTTATTAATGAAAAACTTAGTACTTTGGGTAAAGAATAGAATAAGGCTAATGTTGAATTAATGAAAATACTACAATGAAAGAGGAGGGTTTTAAATAAAGTTAGTTTACATAATATAGATTATGTGCGATATGTATAGGTTTATATATGAGCCTTTATACCTATAAATGCTGACATTCGACCTGATTCACTTTTATCTCTTCTGTATGAATGAAATCTTTTATTTGTTATAGTACATTCATCATTAGATTCAATATTAGTTTTTATTATACCTGATTCTAGTAATTGTTCAATTATTTCTTTTCTATTATCAAAATAATATTTGTCCTCTATTCTGATAGTCGTTCTTGGAAATAAATCAGTGAACTCGTCTCCAACTTCATAGTTGTTTACACAAGCTGACGGAGCTAAATATACTAATAGATCTTTAGGATTTGTTCCGTAAGAATCTTTCATATTGTCTATAGTCTTACCAACTATATTTAAACTTGACCCTTTCCAGCCAGAATGAATAGCAGCTATAACTATTCTTACAGGATCATATACTAAGACTGCCTGACAGTCAGCAATAGAAACATTATATAATACTCCAGAAATATTACTTATAATTGCATCTGATTCAACTAAAGTATGCTTTTCAGTATTACTATCAACTAAAACTATATCTGAATGTATCTGTTTTTGATAATAAAAACTATTGATTTTAGTTTTGAATTTTAATTCTAGATTCTTTCTACATACTTCAACAGATAGCTGATTATAGAATGGAGTTTCGAAGTATGATTCATTTTTATACTCTAACATATAACCTGTTGCAACTCCAGATATAATATTCGGAGGAAAAATCGTTGTTTTAATAATATCAATCATTGTTCTCATCTATTCTATATATTACATTATAATTTAAACGTTTAGATATATCATTAATCTGATCAATATTTATAAATTTTGAGGATATATAAGAATGTTTTAAATAATTATCTTCAAAATTAATTGAAACATTACCGGACTTTAATAATTTGATTCTCTTATTACTATTTATAAGATGATTTGCCAGTGCAAGATCATAATTTAGATAATCATATTTTTTTCTATCTGCCATTAGTAAATAAACAGAACTATCATTTTCAACTATCAAACTAGTACTTTGTTCTCTAGGTAACAGTATAATTCTATCATGATTACTAGGTTCAATCTTAAGCATTAAAAGTATTGCAAACGATAGTACTAATATTCTAAATAGAAATCTACTAATATTAATAGCAGTGAGTAAATAAACTAACATGATTGAAGTTATAACTGATAATAATAGTAAATTTATATTATTTAATTGAAAACTCTGACTTAAATCAGAGAGATAAGAATTAATATCTAAACTGAGATTAATTACTAAATATGCAGTTTTAGCAAATAAGTCTGAAAATGGTAAACCTATTGTAGAAAGTAAAACATAGAATATACTTTGAAATGATGCAAAAGTCATCAAAGGGAGTATTAATAAATTTGCAATAGGATAAATAGTCGAAAAGGAATTAAAATAATAGGCCGTTAATAGAGCCGTGGGTATAGTAGCAGCAAATGATATTGCAAAAGATGAAGAAACTATCTTGAATAAAGAATTTTCGAAAACTAACAATCTTTTAATTGTTTCATAAATAGGTTTATATAATAATATAATACCTGATATAGCAAAGAAAGACAATTGGAAGCTTATAGAGTATAGAATTGTGGGCTCTATAATTAGATAAAGAATCACGGTAAATAATAATATACTTATCGGATTTGGTACTTTACCATAATAAATTAGAAATGCAACAAAAGTTGCCATTATTGCTGCCCTTACTGCAGATGGATGTCCACCAGTAAAAATTACAAAAAACCATATAAATGTACTAAAGACTATAAGTTTTAGTAATCTACTTTTCATATAACCTATAATCGTGAAAACAAGTAAAGAAAAAATACCAACATGTAACCCACTAATCGCAAGAACGTGAGCTGTTCCAGTTAATGAGAATGATTTTTGGGTGTCTTTTTCTATGCCTGACTTATCCCCTGTTGTAAGTGCTATGACAACTCCAGCAATATTGGAGTCAGGAATGGCACTATTTATTTGACTTTTGATGTCTGATCTAATATTATAAAGTAAAGTACTTATGTTATATTGTTCACTTCTAATTGTAAATTTATTTGCATTAGTAGTTGAATAAAAAAGAGATTTATTAGAAATTAGATAAAATTTTTCATTGAAATCTTCTTTTAATATTTTCGGAGCACCTACTTTGAAATTAGAAGTAGATATAAATTCTATACCTGGATTTATAACAACTTTATTATTCTTGTCGAATAAAGTTACTATTGATTTGCATCTATGAGGGTCTTTAAATATTGATGAGTAAATTACACCTTCCGCTATGAAGCGTTTGTAATTCTTATTAACAGATAAAACTTCAGTGACTTCAGCATTATAAATCCCTTCGAAGCTATTACTTATCTTATTATCCAGAGTTTTAGTACTATATAACTCAACATTGCTGTTCAAGTTAATACCAATGAGAAGAGCTACAATTGAATACTTGATACTATTAGGAATAGGAGTGAATATTGATGTTATTATTGCTATTAATGAAATCGCAATAACTAAATAAATATTAAGAATAAGTAAATATCCAACTAAATAGCCAGTAATAATATAAATAAGCAGCTTTAATAATGGATATCTAGATTTCAATTATTACTCATTTTTTCTCTTATTTCGATTTTCAAATAAATGCTTTCTAAGTTCATGTGCAAATTTTAATTCAAAAATTTGAAATTTTGCGAATTCTTTTTCACTTAATATATTTCGAGCTTCATTGAGTTTATTCTTCTGAACTTCCGAAATCATTTCTAAGTGATTATATAATTCATCATTACGCTTTTCTAAATCGTTGTCAGATAATTTTTCTATATCATCAGCTAATTTATTACTCAATGATTTAATCTTTTCATTCAAATCACGCAACTCATTTTCATACTTAGTAACGAGTACTAATAATTTATCTGATTTAGCTTGGTTCAATTCCATATATTCTAGTAATTTAACCTTTTTTATTGTTAACATCCTTTCGTGCATTTTTAAAGGTTGTGAAAATACAAAAGTTGTTGCTAACAAAAATAATACGACACTATAAGCTAAATTTTTCATTGTCCAATTCATCCAAAAGTTCATTAAATTCTGTTTCTGATATTTCATTCATATAGTTATAAATAGTAGTGTTAGAATAATTATTAATTATATCACTTCTGACATTATCAGACTCCTCTTCCCCACTTTCTATATAAAATTCATTTTGATATGGGTCATAGTAAGATACATCTATGTTATCGAATATGATATTAGCTTCTTCTGCAGAAAGCAAAGTTTCAGGTAATTTATTTTCTTTCTCAATATCCTTCAACTCAATTTGTCTCATGACAAAAAAGAATCCGACAACTGCAAGAATGGGTAAGGAAAGTTTTAGTATGTTTTTACGCAAATTTAAATTGCCTTTTAATGTGTATTGTTTTTGTTTTACTAAGTAAGGCATGTTAGCAGTTTTATTCTCTAGTTCATGCAATAGCTTTTCTTTATTTACTTTACTAAATGCATTACGAATTTCAATAATTTCGTATTTAAGCTCAGGAAATTTTTTCAAATTGCTTTCAAATATTAAAGATTCATTTTTGCTTAACCTACCAAAGGCATAGTCAGTTATTAGCTCTATCATCTCATCTTTTGCTAATTCTTTCATTATTTTAATTCCCCTAATTGTGATGAGAGCTTCTTAACAGCATGAAAATAATTGGCTTTTAGGCCACCAACAGAAGTACCTAACAATTTCGAAATCTCAGTATATGACAAATCTTCAAAATATCTTAGAGAGAATACTTCTCTTTGCTTCTCAGGTAATTTAGATAATTCTTTTAATAGCAATTGGTTTGTTTCAACATATTCTAAATTATCTTGGGCAGAATTTTGGTATTTATCCTCTATATCAAATGCTACTTCTTTATCTATTCTTAAAAATTTCCGCAAGGATTTTTTTCTAAGGAAGTTCTTGCTGTGATTTGCAGTTATTGAATAAATCCAAGTTTGAAGACTACTTTGATTCTTGAAAGTATGTAGTTTAGAAAGTACTTTTACAAATACATCTTGAGAAATATCTTGGGCATCATGTTCGTTTTCAACATATCTAAATGCAGTAAAATAAACAAGAGAGCTATACTTTCTTATCAAAGCATTTGCAGCTCTATCGCTTTTAGAATTACAATATTCATTGACTATTTCTTGGTCATTATCATATAACAATGAAATATATCCCATAATTATCATCAAGATTATTTATTAATATACCAATTAGACAACAGAATATAAAAAAGGTTTAATCTAACTAGTAATCAATTATGGCTTGGAAATATCTAATATTTCATATTTAATTGTACCTGCAGGTGCCAACATCTCAGCTATTTCGCCTATTGATTTACCCATTAGCGCCTTTCCAAGTGGAGAACTTACAGATATTTTATTTTGTTCGAAATCCGCTTCAGCAGCACTAACTAGCTGGAATGTCATTTCTTTATTTACTTTTTTATTAAGTACTTTTACTTTTGACAGTATATAAACTTTATCATCTGGAAAATCTGAAGGGTCAATTATTTCAGCATTTGATAATAGTTGACTTAACTTTGCAATTTTCATTTCGAAAAGACCTTGCTCTTCTTTTGCTGCATCATAATCGGCATTTTCTGAAAGATCACCATGAGATCTAGCATCTCCTATTTTTTGAGCTATTTCCCGTCTTCCTTTAGTTTGCATTTTCTTTAGGTTTTCTTCTAATTCTCGATATTTTTCTTTGGTCATATAATTTTTTTCAGACATTTTGGTTCTCCCTTTATATTACATATTTTTTAGTAAATGACCCATTTTATCTTTTTTAGTCTTTAAATAAGACTCGTTATGTTTGTTTGCTTGTATTTCAATTGATTTGGTATCAACTACTTCCAAGCCATAACTATTGATTCCAACTCTCTTTTTAGGATTATTTGTCATCAATATCATTTTTCTAACACCAATTGATTGTAATATCTGTGCACCTATACCATAATCTCTAGCATCTGCTTTGAAACCAAGATGTTCGTTTGCCTCTACTGTATCCATTCCTTCTTCTTGGAGAGCATAAGCCTTAATTTTATTGATTAGACCTATTCCTCTCCCCTCTTGTCTCATATATAATAAAACGCCTTTACCATTTTCTTCTATATTAATCAAGGCTTGTTCTAATTGTGGGCCACAATCACACCTAAATGAACCAAATACATCACCCGTAAGGCATTCTGAGTGTACTCTAACTAATATAGGTTCATCTACTTTCCATTCCCCTTTTACAAGCGCAAGATGTTCTTTACCATCGACCATATTCTCGAATACATGTAATTTGAAATCTCCAAATTCAGATGGTATATTTGCAGCTGCTACTTCTTTTACAAGAGTATCTTTTTGAAATCTATATGCAATTAGGTCTTTTACCGTAATTATTTTCAAATTATACTTCTCTGCAAATTCCAATAAATCAGCTTTTCTAGCCATTGTCCCATCTTCGTTTATTACTTCACAAAGCACTCCAACGGGTTTTAAACCAGCTAAACGCATCAAATCAACTGTCGCTTCAGTATGTCCTGCTCTACGTAATACGCCACCAGATTGAGCAATCAAAGGAAAAATATGCCCTGGACGACCCAAATCATTTGGTTTAGTATCTTTATTAGCCAAAGCTCTTATTGTATGAGCCCTATCAACAGCCGATATACCTGTAGAAGTATTATGTACATAATCCACAGACACAGTAAATTTCGTCTCATGTAAGGCTGAGTTATTTTTGACCATTACTTCTAATTCAAGTTCTATTGCTCTTTCTTGAGTAATAGAAACACAAATAAGTCCTTTACCTTGAGTTGACATGAAGTTCACCATTTCAGGTGTACAAAGTTCAGCAGAACAAATCAAATCGCCTTCATTTTCACGATCTTCATCATCCATTACTATTATCATTTTACCAGATACTAGATCTGCTAATGCACTTTCTATCGAATCCATACACTACCTATAAAAAATCTTTCATCTATTTAAAAAGATGAAAGATTTATCTTAATTATTCTATTAAACTAACTATTTTATTGCAGAAACTGCTGCTTTTTCAAATCGTACTTGTACGTTGTCTGCTATTTGAACTAAGAATGTATCTTCACTAACATCTGAAACTGTTCCATGTATCCCAGTTGATGTTATTACTTTATCACCTTTCTTGATACCTTCAATCATTTTTTTATGTTCCTGTTGTTTCTTTTTCTGAGGACGTATCATCAAGAAATACATTATAGCAAACATTGCTCCAAAAAAAATCAACATTGACCACATTGAGTCACCACCACCTTGAGCACCGTTTGGAGCCATCGCAAAAATCGTTTTTATCATTATTATAAATCCTTTTTTCTTAGTATTTAATTTTTATTTTACAAATTTACTATAATAATTACTCAAGTAATAATTTTTCCATTCAATAAAGTCACCTTTTTGTATATGATCACGTGCTTGGTCAACTAACCATTTATAAAAAGCTAGATTATGTTGAGAAGCAATTACGTTACCTAGTATTTCATTTGTTTTTATCAGATGCCTTAAATAACCCTTTGAATAATTATTACTTGCATAACAATCAAGTCCAGAATCGATTGGATTGTCATCCATAATATATTTCGAGTTTCTAATATTAACTACTCCAGTTGTAGTAAATAATTGTCCATTTCTAGCATTTCGAGTAGGTAATACACAGTCGAACATATCAATACCTCTTTCTATACATTCTAGTATATTCTCAGGTTTCCCTACTCCCATTAAGTATCTAGGTTTGTTTTTTGATAAATGGTCGGTACAAATATCAGTCATTTCATACATAACCTCTGCTTCTTCTCCTACAGAAAGTCCACCAATTGCATTTCCATCAAAATTCATATCTGTCATTCTCTTACAATACTCTATTCGGAAGTCTTTTTCCATACCCCCTTGTCCTATACCAAATAAAAATTGTCTATGATTATATCTCTGTTTTTGTAATTCAAATTCATTCTTTGAATCTTGTGCCCATTTTAGAGACAATTTCATAGATTTTTCCACATAATTTTTCTCTGCTGGGTATTCGACACATTCGTCTAAAACCATACATATATCTGAACCCAGTATTTTTTGTATTTCAACAACTTTAGCAGGAGTAAAGTAATGCTTAGAACCATCAATATGTGATTTGAATTCAACTCCTTCGTCTGATATATGTCTTATATCTTGAAGGGAGAACACTTGAAATCCACCACTATCAGTCAATATTGACCTATCCCAATTCATGAACTTATGTAATCCACCATAATGAGATATTACATCCATACCTGGTCTTAGATACAAGTGATAAGTATTTCCTAGTATAATATTATAATCAAACTCTTCTTTGATTATACGTTGATCCACTGCTTTCACAGTACCAACTGTACCTACTGGCATAAATGCAGGAGTATCAATTTCAGAATTATCTGTAATTATTTTTCCTATTCTTGCTTTAGATTTCGTATCTTCTTTAATTAATTCGAACAAAATTTCATTATTGTTTTGTAAAAAAATCAAACTAATAATTTATTTTTTAATTACAGTTTTATTATTATTGTTATTCAACAAATAGTACAAATAATTATATGTCAAATCAAAATCAAACTCTATTTGATAAACTAAATATACAAGATGCGTTTCGTTCCGTAGAAAACGATAATTATCTACGGAAATCTAAACTCATTAGATACATAATTTTATCACTAACACTTCTCGGAACTACCTTCTTTTTTTCATATCATTTGGGTACTGATTTATTCAATGGTGCAGGACAGAATATAACTGAAGGTCAACTCTGGAATAGTAAAGCGTTAATTGCTGAAAAATCATTTCCTTTATTAAAAAGTAGAAAAAAATATAATCTTGAAATAGAGAATATAAAGACAGAAGCTGTCTCTTATACACATCTGACGCTGCCGAC
>JAGXGG010000022.1 GCA_024636855.1 Ignavibacteriota bacterium
GTCATAGTCTTATAGATACGAATATAAAATATACTTTCTATTCAGTCCCACTCTTTGTTAATAGAAATATTGATTACTTAGAAAGGAACAATTTATTCATTGTAAATAGTTACCCTCACTTATTACCTTTAGGGTTTAGTAAAAATGCATTTGTATTAAGATCAATTAGAATTGAAGAATCTCCTACTTTGTTCACATCTATAGATATAGAATTGAAAGAAAAGGAACTTATTTATTTAGTAGAGATTTATATCAGAGTTATTGAAGATCAAATTAGTCTTGTTTCTATTCAAAAGAATGAACTTTATGAACCTCTTTATTTTAAAGAATGCAAATAATTAAAAAATAAAGTACTTAATTATCACATGATAACACTACACACTATATGCTTTATTATACTTATTACAATTAGTATTTCATGCAGTAGTAATAATACTATTGAATATGTGAACGAATATAATGAATTGAAATTAGATTTGTTAAATGAGATACTTACTTATTTTGATGAAAATAAAATTGTAAATACAATGCCTTACTATACTTTATTTAGTTACCCTTATTATCCAAATCTTGAATTAGATGATATAAAATTAGAAAGAGCTTTTATATATAGAACTTCACCTTTTGAATCCTCAAGTTTTTATAGGAATAATAGTATATTTATCAATGATTTAGACATTTTTAATTGGGAGGGACAATCCTTGTTTGCTATAGTTGGTGTTTTCCTACGAAATGAAAATAGTGAAGATAGATACTATGGCTTTTCATTCATCTACCTGGAAAATAAATGGGTTCTTACAGATTCTAAAAATAAAGTGACAAAAAATTATTTTTTTAAATAGGAATTACTTTTAGTTTATAGACTCTTCGCTACGCTCAGAGAGACGTGGGAAAACTGAGACGTATGCACCTCGACTTCGTATAACACAGGCAATACGTCTCTACTTATAATAAAGCTTTCATTTTAATACTTATTTCAAATCACCCTAGCCCTCTTTCCTGTCCAGCTGAAAGCAGGAAATCTTCAAGAGTGTAATAACGAAACTACTACCCACCATAAGTGCTATTTATCATTATCATTTTTTCATCCATCATATCTTCAATTGAGTGTTTTACTCCACCGAAGCCAAGACCAGAGTCAGCTGTACCACCGAAAGGCATCCAATCTACTCTGAAGGCAGTACCTTCGTTTACCATGACAGCTTTAGTTGATATATTTCTAGCGTAGTGCATTGCCACGTCTATATCTTGTGCAAAAATAGAATCTTGGAAGCAATATTCATTATTGTTAATTGCATCAATTGGTTCTTGTAGGTCATTGTATTTCAAGATATTCACCGTTGGTCCGAAAACTTCATCTTTGAATATCTTCATATTTGTATTGACATTAGTGATAATAGTAGGAGTTAGGCACTGGTTTCCAATGTTCTCAAATCCATATTCTACTTTTGCACCTTCTGCAACTGCTTCTTTTACCCAACTTTCTACTCTTTCCACTTCACTTTTGCGAATAAGTGGGCCAACTTCAGTTGCACTATCTGTAGGGTCTCCAGTTTTCAGTTTCTTAGTTTCTGCAATCAATCTATCGAGGAATGTTTCATAAATATCAGAATGAACGAATACATTTTGTGTTGATACGCAAACTTGACCAGCGTGATAGAACGCATGTTTAGCTATTTTTGGTATTGCTTTATCTAGATTTGCCGATTTATCTACAGTACAAACTGCAGTTCCACCATGTTCAAATGCCATTCGGACACCATTGTGAGCTTTTCTTCTTATCCCCCACCCTACTCTACTACTTCCTATAAAAGTAATAAACTTAAGACGTTTATCTGAGACTAATTTATCCGCTTGTTCATTAGATATTCCAAGAAATGAGATTACACCAGAATCTAATCCAGCATTCTCGAAAAACTCTACTATTTTATAAGCAGAAATAGGAGTACTAGATGATGGTTTTAGTATAACAGTATTTCCAGCTGCAAATGCTGTTGCTAATTGGTGAGCAATCAAATTCACTGGATGATTGAAAGCAGAAATAGCAAGCACAGGACCAATTGATTGTTTAATAGTAAACGCTGTGTGATTTTCACCTTTTGCAGTTCTATCCATTCGGATTTCTTCACCATGAATTGTTAGAGCTACCATTGCACAAGTTTCTATAGTATTAATGGCTCTTGTAACTTCTGCTCTAGCATCAGTAAGTGGTTTTCCACCTTCCTTTGCAATTGTCATTGACAAATCTTCGTGATTTTCTTGTATTTGTTTTGCAACATTATTAAGTATATCTGCTCTTTTATGAGCTGGCATATCTTTCATTAAACTTTTATAATATTCAACACTATTTACTAGAGCTTGTTCTATTGCTTTATCATCGGCAAGTTCCATTTTTGCAATTACTTCACCACTATAGGGTGATACAACATCTTGAAATTGGTTAGTAGGGCTTACATGTTTGATTTTAATATTTAGAGTTTTCATTGTAATTATTGTGGCTTTTAACTGTTAATAAATAATTGTAACTAACTAATCTGTTAATTTGTCTAAGTAGAATGTAAGTTATATATTATAACAATAAAAACGAAAAAAATATAAATTTGGTTAAAATATGAAATTATTTAAGTATCTACTAATATTAATTATAAGTGTTTCAACTGCTTCATCTCAAGTTTGGTTAGAGCCTTTCCTAGACAGAGATAGTGTTAAGTTATCAGAAATACAAGTGGTTGCAGAAGCATACTTTGAAACAATTGATATTTCACAAAAAGGTAGTGGGTTCAAACAATACAAGAGATTCGAGCAATTCTGGAAAGATAGACTAATGCCAGATGGTACTTTTCCTGATGCTGGATTATTACTAAGAGAAAAGTTAAAATTCAATCAATCTATAAATAATAAGAACAATAAGGTACAAGCTAGTGATTCGTGGCAAGTTTTAGGTCCATTTGAGTCTAATGGTGGTTACGGAGGTTTGGCGAGAGTTAATTGTGTACGTAAGAACCCACATAATGGAGCAATATGGGCTGGTTTACCCGCTGGAGGCATTTGGGTAAGTACCAATGAGGGTACAACTTGGAGTACAAACACTGATAATGAGGATGTAATAACTGCATTGGGTATAACTTCAATTGCTTTCCACCCTACTAACTCTAGTTTAGTATATGCAGCATCAGGAGATGGAGATGGAACAAATACTTATAGCTTAGGAGTTCTAAAGTCAACAGACGGAGGTAGCAATTGGAAAACTACAGGATTAAGTTGGAATGTAACTCAATACAGAACAATAAGTAAATTGCTTATTAACCCAACAAGTCCAGACATTCTTTATACGGCTGGTTCTAATGGAATATACAAATCTACAGATGCAGGTAATACTTGGGATCAATTAAAAACTGGAAACTTTAAAGATATGGAGTTCAAACCTGGTACACCAAATACAATTTATGCCTCTGGAACCGAATTATGGAGAAGTACTGATGCAGGCGCAAACTGGACACAATTGACTAATGGATTTCCGACAAGTGGTATTAGACGAATCGCTTTAGCAGTAAGTGTCAATAATGCAAATGCTCTCTATGCTCTTGTAGGTAATTCTAGTGGTAATAATTTGAAAGGTGTTTATCTGTCAACAAATAGTGGTGATAGTTTTACTGAGATTGCTGATAATAGTCCTAATATGATGGGATATGCTAAAGCAGGTGATGATACCAAAGGTCAAGTATGGTATGACCTCTGTATAGAAGCAGATCAAGATGATTGGGAAAGTGTTATTGTTGGAGGTGTAAATCTTTGGCGAACTACAGATAAAGGAGCAAACTGGGAAATTTCTTCAATGTGGAGTGGGAATCATAATGATGTAACTACTGTCCATGCTGACCAACATGATTTATGGTATGATAACACTAATAATATAATGTATGTTGGAAATGACGGTGGAGTTTATAAATCGAGTGATTTTGGTGACAATTGGGACTGGATAGGTAGTGGTATATTAGGTACTCAATTCTATAGATTTGGTATTTCTCAATTAGACTCATCAGTATATATAGGAGGTACACAGGATAATGGAACAAAAGTACATAAATCAAATGGAACATGGAGAGACGCTATTGGAGGAGATGGTTTTGAAAGTCTTGTTGATAATGAAGATAAAAATACAATGTACGGCAGTCTTTATTATGGTGCATTTTTCAAATCAACTAACAGTGGGAATAATTTCAAAAGATTAAATGATTTAGATAATAATAATGAATATGATGAAATAACTGAGAGTGGCGCTTGGAGTACTCCATTTATTCAGAACCCAAGTAATAGTAATACAATACTATTAGGGATGAATAATGTTTGGATTTCAAAAGATAAAGGAGATCATTTCACAAAGATCTCAAATTTTGGCTTTGGTAACAATAAACTTGTGTCTTTAGCTATGTCTGAATCAGATTCAAATTATATTTATGCTTCTTTTAGTTCGAAACTTTACAGAACCACCAACTATGGTACTAGTTGGACAGAAATGACTCGTCCGGGTAACTCTGGTATTAGTTATATATTCGTGGATGATGAAGATAGTGATAAATTATGGGCTACTAATAGTGGCTATTCAGCAAGTAATAAAGTTTTCGAATCAACTGATGGAGGGACTACATGGACTAATTTGACCAAAAACCTTCCTAATGTACCTGCATTAACTATAGTTAAACAAAAAGATTCAGATGATAGGTTATGGATAGGTAATGATATAGGCGTATATTATATAGACGATAATTTAACAGATTGGGTTGCTTATAATACAGATTTGCCTAATGTGATAGTAACGGAACTTGAAATAAATTATACTCATAATCAGTTATATGCAGCAACTTATGGAAGAGGAATTTGGAAAGCAGATATACCCTCTACCCTGTCAGTCCCTAGTATAATTGAACCTTTGGCTAATTCTTTTGGTAATGCTACTACGAATTTATTAATAGATTGGACTGATGTACCAGAAGCAACTGAATATGAGATACAAGTATCTACAGATTTAAATTTCTCTACAACTATTGCTATAGATACAGTTACCGTTTCTAGATATTTTTTAAATAATTTAAGTAATTTTACTAATTATTATGCTAAAATTAGAGCAAAAAGTAAATATTCAATCAGTAATTGGACTCAATCTCAAAAATTTACAACTATAGTTGGGAAAGTATCATTGATTAGTCCAACGAATAACTCAATTGCAAAGGATACTGCTGACAATCTTAGTTGGTCAGTAGTTCAAGGTAAAACAGAATATCAAGTTCAGATTGCAAACGATGAAAATTTTAATAATCTAGTTGTTGATCAAAATATAACGGCAGAACAATTTAATTATAATTCATTATCACATTTTACATATTATTGGTGGAAAGTAAGAGCAAAAGATCCTAGTAATATTTATGGAGATTGGTCATTTGTAAGGAAATATCAAACAAAAGTAAATAAGCCAGATTTAATATCACCTGCAAATTCAACAACAGATTTAGCATTCACTCAGAACCTAGATTGGAGTGAAGTTACTGGTGCTGATAAATACATTATCCAGCTATCTGACAAATCAGACTTCAGTAACCTAATCCTAAATAAGTCAGTCAATATAACTCAAGAATCAATAAGTAATTTATTACCTTATACTAAATACTATTGGAGAGCAGCAGCAGAAAATAATACTAAACAAGGAAATTGGTCGAATGTGTTTACATTTACTACTAAAATAGAGGCTGCTACTTTAATTTCTCCAGCTAATAATGCTTTTAACTTGGATACTTTTCAAACTTTTAATTGGAACAATGTCCCTTATGCAGATAATTACGAAATTCAGATTGACACCAAAAATACATTTGATACACCTAATCTAATAATCTCCAATATATCTCAGAATTCGAGAGAAGTAGATAAACTTCTGCATGATACACTTTATTATTGGAAAATAAGAATCAAAGTTAATTCTGAAATTGGAGCATGGAGTGATATATGGACTTTCAGAACTAAATTAAAAGAACCTACACTTGAGCTCCCAACCAATAATACTACTAATGTTAATTTTTCGGACATTTTGGAATGGTTTGATTCGGCACCTACATCTTCATACAAGCTACAAATAGCCCTTTCTTCTAATTTTAATTCATTAGTTGTAGATGAAATAGTTAATGACAATAACTATGATTTTGATGGTTTAGAGGACTATAAAGTTTATTATTGGCGTACTAAGGCTGTAAGAGGTGAATATCAAAGTGATTGGTCAGATATTTTTAGTTTTACCACTAAAATCGGAACTACTAGCCTAATTAACCCATCTGATAATTCAGTTAACCAAGATACTAATATTGTTTTTTCTTGGAATAAGAAAGATTATGCAAACAAATACACTATACAAATATCTTTAGAAAATTCATTCACGAATCCTAAATTAATAACTTCATCAGTTAATAATAATTATAATGGATTAAATTTATTATATGATACTACATATTATTGGAGAACAAAAGTTCATTTATCAAATGATGAAGGTGATTGGTCAGATATTTTTAGTTTTAGAACCAAACTTGAAAAGCCAAATTTAATAAGTCCAATCTTAGGCAGTACAGAAATTGCAACAAAAGGTCAGTTGCAATGGAACAACTTAGCATCAAATTCACAAAGTAGAATACAGATTAGCTTAGCTTCTGATTTTGTAAATCCAAGTAAAAATGAATTGGTAAACAATGAGACTTTTAATTATTCAAATTTACAAAACGATAAGAAATACTATTGGAGAGTTAAATCAGTTAGAGGTCAATTCGAAAGTGACTGGTCTAGTACATTTGATTTCAATACACCCTCAACAATTGATAGACCGCAATTAAATTACCCTTCCAATAATGAAAGTAATCTAGAAATTGCAGCACTAAATTTAAAATGGATTGCATTAAGTAATGTGACAAACTATCGTATTCAAATTTCAATGACAGATAATTTCCAAAGTCCAATAATTGATAAATCAGATGTAAATTTAAATAATTTCGATTTCTCTCAACTAGAGTATAATAAGCTTTATTATTGGAGAGTAAAAGGTATAAGAACTGGTGGAAATGAAAGTGAATGGTCTGAAACTTGGGTCTTCTCTACTATTCTACCTACCCCTAAACTTGAATTACCCCTAAACTTATCTAATGATGTCGACCTAGTTAGCAAGCTAGTTTGGGAATCTATAGATGAAGCTACTAAGTATAATGTCGAATTAGCAACTGATAATCAGTTTATCAGTAAAATAATAGAACCTACTAAATCTGTAAACACAAATTCATTAGACCTTTCTGGTCTTGATGAAAATAAAACCTATTTTTGGAGAGTAAATTCTGAGAGTGGTATTGCATTAAGTAATTGGTCGGAGATATGGAGTTTCACTACTTCAAAACCAATATCTTATGTAACTAGTTTTGATATGATTGGAACAATTAAAATCACTCCTAATCCTGTTACTGATATAGCAACAATAGACTTACAATTAATAAAATCAAGTGCCGTAAATATATATATTTCTGATATGAATGGTAAATTCATGAAATCAATAGTTAGTAAATACTATTTAGAGAATCAAAGACATCAGATATCATTTAACAAAGGAATGCTTTCTTCTGGAGTGTACTTTATTAATTTTGATATTGATGGAATTACAAAGTCCATTAAAATTATAGTTAATTAGACTTTTAAGATAATTTCTGTGATTTCCGGCTTTACTCCAATTCTCAGTGGTGGACCTACGGTTCCAATTCCACGGTTGACGTAAAGCTGGTCATTACCATTTTTATATAATCCTTCAAATTGTCTATATACAAATTTTGCAGGTTTGAATTCAAATCCATTGAATTCCCAAGCTACCTGTCCCCCATGTGTATGACCTGATAGAGTCAAATCAGCAGGATATTTATTTCTTATATTCAAATCCCAGTTAGTTGGATCATGACAAAGCAGAATTGAAGTTTCTTCTTTATTTATATTTTCAAATGCTTTATTAAAATCACCAAATTTTTGTCTCATTCCTAGGTTATCAACTCCAACAATATTAATAGGGCTATCATTTATAATAAGTCTATCACTTGTGTTGATTAATAGGTTAGAACCAGCGTTATTTAATGCTTTAACTAACTCTATATGCTCATTATCTTTCATATAGTGATCATGGTTGCCTAAACATGAAAAAATACCTATATCAGCTTTTAAAAGCTGTAAATCTTTATAATTTGCTTTTAATTCTGAAGGTTTGTTATTTACAAAATCACCTGTAATAACTATAATGTCTGGACTTAGGTTATTCGTTAGTCTTCTAACTTCTTGAAATGAACTATAGTCATAAAAAGAACCTAAATGTAAATCTGAAAGTTGTACAATTTTTAATCCATCTAAATTTTTAGGTAAATTAGGTAGATGAATTTCTGCCTTTCTTACTGTGAAATCATTAGTTGTAGAAAAAAGACCTTTTGAAACTATAAAAAAAGGAATGGATGCAAGAGTCCAAGCGGAGGTTTCAACTATCTTCCTTCTTTTATCATCTACTACATCAATTTTATTTGAAGATAATCTTCTCGTAAGTTTTAAAAATAACCGCGAAATATCTTTCATTAAAAGTACTGGAACTACAGCTATTTTGGGGAGTATCCATAAAGCAATTAAGAACATTGTTATATATCGTAATTTATTATTTACTCCCATAAATAAACTACTAAACATTGAGAAAGTTGAAGCGGTCAATAAGAAGATAGAGATGAACTTAGGTATTCTATACCAACTTCTTTGTAAATTGTGTTTATTTACAAATTTTCGCCAGTTGAAAAGAGTATAAAATTCCAAGGCAATAAAAATTGCTGAAAGAATCGAAAAGAAAATAATAAATCTTGTTATATCCATATAACACTGTATACGAATAACAATGTGACATTGTTGTAGTAGGATCAGTCTTTAATAATAGTATCAAATGTATATGAGGAGTAGACATTAATTATGACTTGTTCATTGTTACTAGCAGTATCAAGTAAATAATGACCTTTCAAACATTCAATTTCGTATTTACCAGTAGGAATATTATTAAAAACATCTGAAGGAAAATTCAATTCTGTTTCAAAATTTGAATAAAAAATAAACTCTTTATTATCGTTATATATTCTAATTCTTGCTTCATCAAAACCGACATCATTTGTTTTGAGCATAAGTCCTTGAGATTTAGAAATCTCGCTTAGTGTATTTATATTCTCGATAACTAATGAACTATCTAATAATCTAATATTTTGACTATAAGAAGGAAACTCTTGTCCAGTAGTTTGAATTAGAACATTGTCATTAAAATGAGGTTGATCTAATTCAAGATAATAAGCATAACCATAATCGATGAAATTCTCAATTAACTGGACTATATTAAATATATCATCTGCCTTTGATTTATTTATTTTTTTATTATCAAAATAAAAAACTCCAGCATCTCTAAATCTTCTTTTATCATAGAAAGTAGCTCTAATATATGAAGAGTCAAAAGTTTGACCATGATGTTTGATAATACCATAATCAATCCTATTAACAATATTATTATAACTTATAAAAGGTTCAATTATAAAGAATGGTTGTTCAATGCTGTAAGTTAATGGGTTCTGATTGGTACTAGTTGTACTTTCACAAGAATAAAATACAAATGAAATCGTAGTAGTTATTAGGATTATAATTATTTTCATTTCGTAAATTAACCAAAGGAATTAAAAATGGCAAGAACTGAATCAAAAATGGTTGAGTTAGGTACAAAGGCAGCTGAATTTGCACTTTTTTCTCCTACAGAAAATCGAGTAATAACATCAACTTCACAGGAAACGGACAAGGCAACCCTTATAATGTTTATGAGTTGTCATTGTCCATTTGTAAAGCACTTAAATACTGCAATTTCTTCTTTTGCAAATGAATATATGCCAAAGGGTTTAGGTATATTGGCAATCAATTCAAATGATATTGAAAAGTATCCTGATGACTCACCAGAAAATATGATAAAACAATCAGAAGAGTTTGGTTTTACTTTTCCCTATCTTTTTGATGAAACACAAAATGTAGCTAAAGAATTTGGAGCACAGTGTACACCTGATTTTTTCTTGTTTGATGGAGATATGAAACTTAGATACAGAGGTCAATTCGATGAGTCTAGACCTGGAAATGGTGTTCCTATTACAGGCAAAGATTTGCGTCAAGCTGTAGATGCATTACTTAATAACGAATTACCATCACTTATTCAGAAACCTAGTGTTGGATGTGGAATAAAGTGGAAGTAATATAATAATTACATTTTATTAGGAGCTGAAATACCTAAAATAGTTAATCCATTTTTCAAAACGGTTTTAGCTATATTTGCCAAATGTAATCGGGACTTGAGTATTTCAGCTTCTTCACCTTTAATTCTACAATTATGGTAGAATGAACTAAAGTTTGAGGCAAATTCACGCAAATATTCCACAATGATTTGAGGTTCATACTTTTCAGATGCCAATCTTATAGAATTAGGGAATTCTAAAATAGATTTGATTAAATTAATTTCGTCTTCTAATTGTAATAATTCAAAATTGGGTTTTTCTTTTAGAATATCTTCTGAGTTTTCTACATTTTCAAGTATGGAACATATTCTTGCATGTGCATATTTTAAATAAAATACAGGGTTTTTATCAGAATTCTCAGTAGCCAAAGATAAGTCAAACTCAAGATGAGTTGTATTCCCTCTCATTATTAAAAAGAATCTAACTACCTCGTCACCTACTTCATCAAGTAAATCATCTAATGTATAACTCTTCCCTGTTCTTTTAGACATTTTAACTTGTTGTCCTTCTTTTGTAAGTGTGACAAATTGATGTATAACAACTTTTATATTATCAACATTATATCCTAAATGTTTAACTGCTGCCATTACATCAGGAATTGTAGCTATGTGGTCTGCACCAAAAACATCAATAATTTTGTCAAAGCCACGTTTAAATTTTTCTTTGTGATATGCAATATCTGGTAATCTATAAGTAGGTTCACCTGAAGATTTTACAATTACTCTGTCATCATCTAATCCCATTTCAGAAAGCTTAAGCCAAGTAGCTCCATCTTTATCATAAACAAGATTAACTTCTTTTAAATCGTTAATTACATCGTTTATTTTACCTTCTTTATAAAGTGAGTCTTCATTATAGAATACATCTTGTTCAATATTCATTTTTGAAAGAGTCTTCTTTATTTTATCGAAGCACCAAGTTTCACCGAATTTCTTAATTGCTATTCTATCTTGGAAATTACCTTCTTTTAACTCATCACCATAATCTTTTATAAGTTCCTTGGCTATATCAATTACATAATCACCATGATAACCGTCTTCAGGAAATTCATGGCTACTATCGCCAAGCTCATTCATATATCTAACATATATAGAAGTAACCAAATTATTCATTTGATTGCCGGCATTATTGAAGTAATACTCTCGTGTTACATCATATCCAAGCCATTGATAAATATTGGCTATTGTATCACCTATTGCAGCATTTCTACCATGACCTAAGTGCAATAAACCAGTTGGATTAGCACTAACGTATTCTACATTAACCTTTATACCATTACCAATATTTTGTTGACCATAAGATTCATTTTTAAGTAGTATCTCATTAAGTTGGCTAGTATAATAACTATGATTGAATTTAAAGTTAATAAATCCAGGTCCAGCTATTTCGATATTTTCTATAACAGAACTATCTATTTCTAGAATATTAACAATATTTTCAGCTATTTTTCTTGGAGAGTTCTTAAGAGCAGACGCTAGTTGTAATGCTATATTAGTGGAAACATCACCATGCTCAGGATTATTTGGTTTTTCAAATGCTATTTCTACTTCTTGTTCTAAACCTATCGTAGTTAAAGCACTTGCGATTGCTTTTTCTAATAATTTAATCTGCATCAATCGTGTTCTCTATCTCTATTTTTAAATCTGAATAGCTAGTCTCAACTAGCTCAGCATCATCATTAACAATATAAAATTCTGAGTCTGCCCATAATTTTTCTAATTTATAGTAACTTCTAAGTTCACTAATGAATATATGGACTACCACATCGAAGAAATCTAAAATTACCCATTCTGCTGTTTCCATTCCTTCTATTTTTGGTTTAGGTAGGTCGTGTTCAGTTATATTATTTAAAATATTATCAGCAACAGATTTAACCTGAACTGTAGATTTACAATCACAAACCATAATAAAATTGCTTGAAGCAATATCTATTTTATGTAAATCTAAAATGACAGCATTTTCTGCTAATTTGTCTTGCGCTGCTTGAGCACACAGAATTGCTAATTTTTGAGAGTCGGAGTATTTTTTCTTCTTAGTCAATATAATCTATTATTTAGTTTAATTTTACTTACCATTATTGGAGTAACAAGTTAATGACAATTAAAGTTATTACAAAATAGAATCTTAAAGATTAACTCTTAGATTGGAGAAATCCTTTCCTAAAACCAGAGTAGCTCGCAAATAGAGTGAAGAATCAATAACAGTTTCTATTTTTTTCTCATCTAAACCGATTGCTTTACTTAATTTGTAAGAAGAGATTTTATCCCCTAATCTATCGATAATGATTGTGGAATCAATTAATTTATCATAATTACCAATTTCAACTACGTCAAAACCTAATTGTCGTAGATGATTTCTAGTTTTAGATGCAATACCTGATTCTCCACTTGCATTCAATACATTAAGCTGAATAGTCTTATTGAACCCTATATTTTCTGTTTTCTCAGAAAGGTTGGTATTCATGGGTGATGAATTCAATCGTAAAATGAAAGATAATAACATAAATACAGAAAGAATACTGAAGATTACAATACTTGTTTTTAATAGTAACTTATTCATTTGAGTTTAAATATTAGATAGTTATAGAATAATTATAACTAGCAATATTTATGCCTGTTATTACTTTATATTATTCAATAAGTTATATTTGTCTTTTAGTTCTTCGTACAATAACTTACGAGCTCGGAAAAGATGTGCTTTGACAGTACCTAAAGGTAAATCGAGCTGTTCGGCGATAGCCTTATAGTCTAATTCTTCTTCATGACGAAGTAGAATAATTTCACGGTAATTTTCAGGAAGTGTGTTTATAGCTGCTGTTATAATATCAGCCTTTTGTTCACTTATTAGATCAGCATCAGGACTATATGAATTATCTTCTATTTCAAAATAGTTTTCATCTTCGGCATTTCCAATCGGTTTATCAATTGAAAATGTATCGAATCTTCTTTTTCTCAAGAAGTCGATTGTATTATTAGAAGCTATTCTATAGATCCATGCAGAGAAAGAATAATTGAACTTGAACTTATCTAAAGCCTTATATGCTTTAATAAAAGTTTCTTGTACCAAATCCTCTACATCACTGTCATTCTTTATCATTTTTTTGACAAGTGAATAGATTAAATTTTTATATTTTTTTTGTAGAAACTCATATGCAGTATTATCTCCTTCGAGTACTTTTCTTATTGCATCGAAGTCTTCTTGCTTTGAGTCTGATTTATTTTTTCTGTTTTGCATACTTCCCATAGTATGAAATTAAAAAGATTTCTTTACAATTCCTTATTGAATTACACTCTGTGTAAAAGGAATTGTAATTATAAACCTTGTACCTTTATTTATTTCACTTTCTATTTCTATCTTTCCTTTATGTAATAAGACGATATGTTTAACGATAGAAAGACCTAACCCAGTACCACCCACTCTTCTTGATCTTGATTTATCCACTGTATAGAACCTCTCGAATATTCTATCAACATCATCTTTAGGAATACCTAATCCCGAATCTTCTATTATAAAAACCTGTTTATTATCTTTTTCTTTTGAAGTGATTTTAATATTACCCTTATCTGTATATTTAAAAGCATTATCAATTAGGTTTATTAATAATTGTTCTATTCTAAAATTATCGATTTCTAATATACGTTCTTTATTCTCAATTGATATTATTAAATCTATACCTTTCTCGTTACTTTTTTGAATAAATAAACTGTAAACATTTTCAAGTATATCATTTACCTTAATTTTATCTAAAATTAGGTTCGTTTTAGTTTGCTCTAATTCTGATAAATGTAATAAGTCGTTTACTATTCTAATAAGTCTGTTAGTATGTCGACTTATTATTTCTATATATCGTTTTTGCTCGGGATCGTCTATTTCATCAATTAAAGTTTCTGAGAACCCCTTTATAGCTGTGAGAGGAGTACGTAATTCATGAGATACATTTATTACAAAGTCTTTCTTAATAAGTTCTAGTTTATTAAGTTCGGATATATCATGAAGTAAAATAATCACTTCATTCTTCATCTTAATCCAACTTGTTGAACATAAGAACTGTCTATTACCAACTTCTATTTCTCTTGTTATACTCTTGTCATTTGAAACGATTTCTTCAAGTAAATTCTTAAGATGATTATTATCAATCAATCTAGTAAGTTTTTTGCCTATTAAATTATCTTTTCGTAATAAATCAGAAAAAGACTCATTATATAGTTTAATTCTCCCCTTAGAATCAAGTACTACTAAACCTTCTTGAATTTCTGAAATTAAAGTATCTAATTGTTCTTTCTGTGAATTTACTTTATAAAATAACTTTTTTAAACGTTTAGTCATGTTATTAAAATTAATAGATAAATCACCCAATTCATCTTTAGAATTAATTTTTACTTTAACATCAAAGTCTCCCTCTGCTACTTTTTTGGATGCTTCAGAGAGTTGCTTTATAGGGTTTGAGATTTTCTTTATAAATACAAATAGACCGAGTATAGAAATAAGATAAACGAAAACAGATATTTCAATTATCTCTGTTCTAACTTCATGTAATAGTTTATTCATCTTATAAACAAAAAAGCTAGTTCTTAAATAGTATTGACTATCTCCCATTTTAATTACTCTAGCTACATATAACATGTCTTCTTGAACAGTTTTAGAATACCTAATACTATGCCCTATCTCAGAATTTGATAATTCGAGTATTTCTGGTCTATTTTTGTGGTTTTCCATTCCTGATGGATTTTCATCGGAATCGAACAGAACAACACCTGATTTGTCAATAATTGTTATTCGGACTTTAGATGTTGAAGAGAATTCATTTAATAAATCATTGATTTGTTTATTATCTTGAATTAGATCAAATTTGATTAATTCTGACTCAATCAACTTAGAATAAATTTCTAGATTATTAGTCAAATCACTAATATAATGCGAACGTATAGTACTATAGGAAATAAATACTATTAACGAGGAAAGTAGTGTCACAACTATTAAATATCCGAAAGAGAATTTGGAAACAATTTTTTTCATTTTATTAAGACTCTTCTAATTTGTAACCAACGCCCCTTATATTCTTTATAAATAGACCATATTGGCCTAATTTTTCACGAAGATTCTTTATGTGAACATCAACAGTTCTATCTAAAACACCTTTATCACTAACACCTAGATAATCCAAGATTTGCTCTCTGGAATATACCCATCCTTTTTTATTAGCAAGTAAATTTAAAATCTTGTACTCTGATGAAGTTAATTCTACTTTTTCATTATCAATTCTTACTTCGTATTTATTCAAGTCAATCTCTAATGATTCCCCAATATAAACTTTATTTATATCAGGTGCTTTTTTCTCATTCCTTCTTAGTACAGCTTTTACTCTAGCGACTAGTTCTCTTGGAGAAAATGGTTTAGTAACATAATCATCTGCACCAATTTCTAAACCTAGGATTTTCTCAGTCTCGTCTCCCCTAGCTGTTAACATGATTACTGGTATATTAGAATAATCGGATTCACTTTTTAGATATTTACAAATTTCAAATCCATCTGAATCTGGTAACATTAAATCAAGTATAACTAAATCAATTTTATTTGATTTTATATATTTGAAAAAGCCCTCTCCGCTTTCGAATTCAATAGTTTTGTAACCACTTTTCTTTAATGAATTGACACTAGTTCTACTATGTCTGGTTCATCATCAACTATAGCAATTGTTTTCAGAATCTTATTGCTGAAAGGTGATTTCTCTTGTGATATGTTTTCTTCCATTTATTCTCCGATTTATAAATTATTTATCCATTTATTTATTTCTTCAAACACAACCGGAGCTATTGGTGTATATTTTTGATAATCTGCTGGCACTGCCATTTTTTCAGTTTCACCAAAAATATGATTCACATTTTCTATAAATTTCAATTTTATATTATTCTTAGATGCTAAGTTAGAATTCCAAATATCAAAGTCAACCTTAGTCACTTGGTAATCATGACTTCCCCCTAGAATTAGAGTAGGTTTTTCGGATTGTTTTAGATTTTTGATGGGATCGAATTCATCCAAATGTTGTAAATATTCAAGACTTAAACCCATAGGTAATGAATCTAACTCAACCTTTTCTTTTTTAAAGTTTTTAAAGTATTGAACTTTGTCTTTATGTTCTTCAATTATCTTTCTTTCTGATGGCCTTACTATTCCATCTACATTGAAAATATATTCTAATTGTTCTGTATATAAATCATATAATTTTCTGGGTGTTCCAGCAAGTAATATCATGCCTTCTATATCTTTATTATTGTAGAAAGAAGTAATAGCAGAAGCTCCTTGACTATGACCAATTAAAACTATTTTGGAGTTATTTAATTTCGAATTATTTTTTATGAAATCAATTGCACCTTGTATCGAATTATTATACTCGTCATCCTGAGTCATACCAGGATTATTTTTTACTAATTCCCGTCCAAATCTTTTTGTCAACTTTTCATATCTCACAACGGCATATCCTGAAGTTGATAAGCCCCATGCAAGATTTTTTAAAAATTTATTCTCTCCAATTGTCCCATCTATATCACTAGGTCCACTTCCATGTACTAAAACAAAAGTAATATTCTTATCAAATTTATTGGGAAAAGTAAGCTTACCAATAAGATCATACTTATCCTTTATTACAATATCAGATTCAATGAATGAATTAGTATCGATATAAGAAGGAATTGGTTTATCAATTTGTGGTGTGAGATTTTTCTTTTCTTGTTCTGAAAAATAAATACCAGTAATCTTATCAGTCTTTACATTCACTGATAACATGAAATTCATAACAGCTTTTTCAAAGTCTAAATCAGTATTAATAATTAGATTATCACCATTTGTGATAGTGTCTTGTAGTCCAAATCCCAAGAAATCACCATAATTAGCTAACAATTGACTCCAAATAGGTGCCATACGATGAGGAGGTAATAATTTTGCCATCGCCGAATCATATTGTGAAAATATTTCATCGACAGTGCCATTCTGAAAATTTCTAATTACATTTTTAGGTCTTTCAATAGAAACCACTTCAGCCGTATTTGCAACGATTGAAGTGGTTAATAATAATGCTATTAGAATTACAAATTTAGATATCAAGGTTCTTAACATATTTAGCATTTCTCTCTATAAATTCTCTTCTTGGTTCTACTTTATCACCCATCAATGTTTGGAATACTTTAGCTGATTGAGCAGCATCTTCCATAGAAACTTGAAGCAAAGTTCTTGTTTCTGGATTCATAGTAGTATCCCATAATTGTTCGGGATTCATCTCTCCAAGACCCTTAAATCTAGATAGCGCGATACCATGAAACTTTTTAGAGCCATCATCTGCTACTTTCATTTCATCTTTTGATATTTTGACATTGCCTTCTTTTAAGATTTGAGCAATTATCTCATCTCTTTCTTCTTCACTATGTGCATAGTATTCTTTTTTTCCTTTTTTCAATTTGAATAAAGGTGGTTGTGCTATGTATAGATTTCCATTAATTATAAGTTCTCTCATATATCTAAAGAACAAAGTAAGAAGCAATGTTCTAATATGCGAACCATCTATATCGGCATCGGCCATTAGTATTATTTTACCATATCTTGATTTAGTAGGATCAAAATCTTCACCAAATCCAGCACCGATTGCAGTTAGAATTGTTTTTACTTCATCATTATCTAATACTTTACTAACTTTTGCTTTATGAACATTTAGAATTTTACCTTTGAGTGGTAATATAGCTTGAAAACGTCTATCTCTACCTTGTTTAGCAGAACCACCAGCCGAATCTCCCTCGACAAGATATAACTCGCAATCTTCAGGTGTATTCATACTACAATCAGCTAATTTACCAGGTAATGCATTACTTTCTAAAATACCTTTTCTTCTTACTAATTCTCTAGACTTTCTAGCAGCTAATCTTGCTTCAGCAGCTTGAACAGCTTTTGCTACTATAGTTTTAGCAGCAGGTGGATTATCATCTAAGAATAAACCTAATTTTTCATAGACAATAGTTCTTACTATACCATCAACATCACCATTACCTAGCTTAGTCTTCGTTTGTCCTTCGAATTGAGGTTCAGGTACTTTAACTGAAATAATAGCCGTTAAACCTTCACGAAAATCATCACCTGTTATAGCGATTTTCACATTTTTCTTGTACGTGTTGTTTATGTAGTTATTTAATGTTCTTGTTAATGCTGAACGAAAACCAGAAACGTGAGTTCCACCTTCTATAGTATTAATATTATTAACATAAGACAAAAGGTTTTCAGAATAACCATCGTTGTATGCAAAACATACTTCTACTTCAACAGTCCCACCACCCTCATCTTCACCACTTCCTATAAATAATGCAGGTTTCATTAACTGAGTATTATCTTCATCTATATATTCAACAAAATCCATTAATCCATTTGGATAATGGTAAACGCCTTTTTCACCGTCTTCTCTTTCATCTTCATAAGTAATTGAAATTTCTGGATTCAAGAAAGCTAATTCTCTCAGTCTATCAATAGCTTTCATTAATTTGAATTCAACTGACTTGAATATAGTTGGATCTGGATAAAACTGAATATAAGTACCAGTTTCTTTGGTTTCACCGATTACTTCAATTGGTGCAACGGGAGCTCCTTCATGGAACTCTTGTCTATGGATTTTGCCATCACGCTTAATTATTGCAATAGTTTTCTCTGAAAGTGCATTCACACATGATACACCCACACCGTGCAATCCACCAGAAACTTTATACGAATCCTTATCAAATTTACCACCAGCATGTAGAGTACAAAGTACTACCTCTAGTGTTGGTATTTTTTTAGTTGGGTGCATTCCTACAGGAATACCACGTCCATTATCTTCTACAGAACAAGAGCCATCTTCGTGAAACTTTACATTAATAGTATCACAAAATCCAGCTAATGCCTCATCTATTGAGTTATCGACTACTTCATTTATTAAATGGTGAAGACCTCTTTCTCCTATGTCTCCGATATACATAGCAGGTCTTTTTCTAACTGCTTCTAATCCTTCTAATATCTTTATACTATCTTCTGTATAATTATCTACAGGCATATTTTTTACTGTCATTTAAAAGTCTCGTTGGTTTTTAATTTCTCTCTTATGCTAGATACAAATATAACTATTTATTCAATGTAAGACAATGTTTTTAATGATATTAGCACCCAAATAGGCATTGAATTTTTCAACAATTTGATCTTTACGCAATTGGATTTCAGTTTTCCACACAGGGTTACTAACTTTTAATATTAGTTTTCCATTCTTTAAGTCATATATTACTACAGACTTGGAGAAACTTTCTGAAATAATATCTTTTATATTATTTCTTAAATCAACTATTACTCTCTTTTCAGCTAAATTAAATTTGTTAGGCATAGAATCGAATAAACTATTTAAGTCTTGTGGTTCTTTGTCTAATCCCATATTAATCTACCTCCTCATCTATTCTAACTACTTTTCCTTCATTAACATAAAAATAATGGCAATCATCTGAGGGTTTCATTATTTTTTTAATCTTTTCATCTTCTGTAATAGTAATAAATGCCTGAGCAAGATTTTTTAAAACTGTATGAATGACTAATTCAGTTCTCTTGGCATCTAATTCTGAAAATATATCATCTAATAAAACTATTGGTGTTTCATTAAGTATTTCCTTCATATAATCGAATTCGGCAAGTTTTAAACTTATTAAAACGGTTTTGTGCTGCCCTTGTGATGCAGCTTCTTTTACTGGCGCTTCATTTATATATAAATCTAAATCATCTTTTTGTGGTCCGAACAAAGTTGTGTATCTAGTTAATTCTCCGATTTTCTTTTCATCTCTTAACTTTATAAGACGATTAACTACTATATTTTCATCTAAAGTTTTATAATCAAGGTCACCAAATCCATAAGGTGAATATATTAATTTTACTTCCTCTTTACTATCAGATACTTTCTTGTAATTATTCAGATAATATGGTTCAAACTCTTTAACAAACTTAGCACGTCTAAGTATTATTTTTGCACCGAACTCTAGAAGTTTTTCTGTCCAAATATTCAATTCATTTTTATCAATACTTCTGTCCTTCTTCATTTTAGAGAATAGATTATTTCTTTGTTTAAGTACTCTTCTATATGAGTATAAATCATTCAAATAATTATTACTTATTTGGGAAATCGTAGTATTGATAAATCGTCTTCTATTTTCTGGTGAACCTGCTGTTATTTCTTTATAATCTGGCGATAGTATTATAATCGGAATAGAACCAATCAAATCTTTTGGACGCATATTCTCCATAAATGAAGATGAAATTCGCTTCCTTGATCCTGTTTCTTTTTTAACTTCTACTGTGAAATCTGTGCCTCTATCCCTCATTGTATTCACTCTTGATAAGAATAGTTCATTATCAAAATTTATCAATGAATTTTCTGGAGTATTTTGAAAACTCTTTGATATAGCAGCTAGTGATATAGCTTCTAATATTGAGGTCTTCCCAGCTCCATTTAAACCAAAAAACACATTGATATGTTTTCCGAAGTAGATTTCAGTTTGTTTATGATTTCGGATATTCAGAAAATATATTGAATCTATGCGCATATATATAAAAAAAGGGTAAGCTATAAATCAATTATGCCTACCCTTTAAAATGATTTGAGTTTTATTAATTATTTAATCTAACAGGCATTATTAGCATCAATAACTCTTTAGAGTCTTTCTCTGGCATCAATAGAGCCGGTTTATTTGATTCAGATAATGAAAAAACTATTTCCCCATCAGAAGAACTATTTATGTGACTTATTGCTTCATCTAAAAACTTATAATTAAATCCGATTTCCACAGGTTCACCGTCAAGTGAACAAGCAATTTTCTCATCTGCCTTAGTTCCAGAGTCAATGTCTTGTGCTGTTAGAGTCATCTCTGTAGCATCTATTTTCACTCTTATCTGTTTAGTAATATCATTTGCGAAAATAGCAACTCTCTTAATGGCTGATTGTAACTGATTCTTATTAACTGATAAGAATATATTATTTCCTGCTGGTATAACTGATTCATAAGGAGGAAATTTCTCATCTATAATTCTAGAAATATAAATAGTAGAACCAACCTTAAATTTAATATGCGTTACTTTATCATTATTTTTAATAAATGAAAAATGTACTTCATCATCAGCTTTTTTAAGTATATCCATAGTCCTAGAAGGGATAATTATATCTAACTCATCAGGTAATTGTCCAGCTTCAGTATTATAAGTTGATTTTACCAATCTATAACTATCCGTAGAGACAGCATTCAAATATTGTCCTCTGAATTGGAATAGAACTCCAGTCATAGCAGGTCTAAAATCATCATTTGATACTGCAAAAGCAGTCTTATCAGCTAATCTGATAACATCTTCTTTTGGTAACAATGCTTTATCAACAACTGAACTATCTGATATATCAACATTTGATTCGAATAATTCTGGTAATTCTATATACTCATCATTATTCAATCCTTTCATTTTGTAAGCACCAAAATCTGTAATCAAATCAATTTCAAAGTTTTCAGTATTCGAATTAAAAGTAATTTTCTCAGTCTTTCCTAGTGCTTTTAGTATATCATTAAGCTTTCTTCCAGGTACTAAAACTTTACCAGGAGTAGCATTTTCTACATTTAGTTGAGTTTTTATTGTTATTTCTTGGTCAGTAGATATTATTTCTAATAAATTATCATTAAGTTCAAACTTTAAATGCTCTAATACAGGTAAAGTTGATTTTGGAGGAATTGCAGGAAGAGTTTTATTTACTGCTTCTTGAAATTCATTTAAGTTCACGGTAAAATTCATTTTTTGCCCAATCAATTAATAAGTCTAAATTATTTTCTATTTTTGAACTTTGACAGTTACAAAACATCAAAGACTTACAAATATATAATTTTAAATTAATAAAAAGTAAATAAGTTGCTAACAAGATACGGTACAGATAACATCCTCATAATGCTTGGTATTGCGGCAGTATTGCTAGTATCAGGATACTTTGTGGAAAATAAAATTTTAACTTACGCTTTTGTAGGAATAGGGTTAATTTTCGCATTATTCACATTGTGGTTTTTTAGAGATCCTGATAGAACTATCCCACCTCAGGCAATTGCAGATGAGTCAATTGTTATTTCACCTGCTGATGGAAAAATAGTTCAAATGGAAGTAGAAAATGAAAGACACTATATTAAAGGTGAGTCTAAGAGAGTTAGTATCTTTCTTTCTCCAATAGATGTTCATGTTAATAGAACTCCTGTTAGTGGCGTAGTAGAATTCTATGAATATGTTCCTGGAGATTACTTAGTTGCCTATCACCCAAAGTCATCTGAAAAAAATGAACATAGTAGAATAGGCGTTAAAAACAAATATGGAAAAGTATTCTACAAACAAATAGTTGGATTGGTTGCAAGAAGAATAGTGTGCGAGTTAAATGTAGGCGATACTATACAAGTTGGTGATAAAATTGGGATGATGAAATTCGGATCAAGAATGGATATAGCAATGGAACCTGATACTGAAATACTAGTGAAAATCGGTGATAGAGTAGTAGCTGGTGAAACAATAATAGCAAAACTTAATAAAGTAAATTAATGGCAATAAGACTTACTAGATCAATAGTACCAAACTTACTAACATTGGCAAACCTATTTTGTGGGTTTGTTTCAATTATTTATGCTTCGAATGGAGAATATACCCAAGCGGCTATGTTTATACTGTTAGGTGCGTTTTTTGATATGTTTGATGGTATCACTGCAAGATTAGTAAATGCAGCAAGTGAATTTGGTGTTGAGCTAGATTCGTTATGTGATACTGTAACATTTGGACTAGCTCCTTCTTATATGCTATATCAAGCTGCCTTCTCAACTAGTGGAGAACTAGGTATTCTTTTCGCTTCTTTTCCTGCATTGGCAGGAGCTACTAGATTAGCTAGATTTAACGTAACTCTCACAAGTCTTGAAGATAAAGCATATTTTATTGGGTTACCAATCCCATCTTCAGCGTTGGTAATTGTCTCTTATATAGTCTTTATTCAGCAATCTGGAAAGTATGACCCAACTACTGTACTTTATTTGAATTATATAGTACCTGCTATAGTTTCATTGGTAATGGTTTCAAATATAAAATTTGATAATATGCCTAGACCAACTAAAAAATACGTTAAAGAGAAACCATTTTTCCTCATAATATTCGTAGTATCTATAATATTAGTAATTTTGAGTAAAGGTGAACATCTATTCCCAGTTATGTTTTTCTGGATTATATTCAGTTCTGTTAAACATTTTTTACATTGGGTACTTAGTAAAAGAATACCTGAAGAAGATTTGGGGGACGAAGGAGATGATTCTTTTTCACAACAATACGACATTGATTAAACTAATTTATTAAAAAGTGGGTCATATTATAAATGAATACCTATAAAGCAAAAATAAAAATTACACTTAGAAAAGGCATCTTAGATGTGCAAGGAAAAGCTGTAGAACAAGCTCTTCATTCAATGGATTACGATATTATGGATAACGTAAGAATTGGAAAATATGTAGAGTTAGATATCACTGCTCAAAATGATGGTCAAGCAGAAGAATTCGTGCGTGAAGCCTGTGATAAAATCATAGCTAATCCAATCGTAGAAGATTATGAAATAGAAATATTAGAGAAGGCATAATATGAAATTTGGCGTTGTAGTATTTCCAGGTTCCAATTGTGATCATGATGCATTATATGCAACATCAAAAAACGTTGGTGCAGATTCCGTTGAAATATGGCATAAAGATACAAATATACCTTCTGACGTTTCATGTGTTATTCTACCAGGTGGATTTTCATTTGGTGATTATTTGAGATGTGGCTCTATAGCAAGTTTTTCCCCTATTATGAAAGAAGTAATTGAATTTGCTAATAATGGTGGATATGTAATTGGTATTTGTAACGGTTTTCAAATCCTTACAGAAAGTGGTCTGTTGCCAGGTACATTATTGAAGAATGAAAGTCTTAACTTTGTTTGTAAAGATGTGAATTTGAGAGTTGAAAACACGAATAGTATTTTTACAAAAGGTTTAGAAACAGGTAGTGTACTTAGAATACCTGTTGCACATGGAGAAGGTAATTATTATGCTGATGAGGAAACTATAAATAGATTAGAAACTAATAATCAAATTATATTTAGATATTCTGATAGTGAAGGCAATATAACTAAAGATGTCAATCCAAATGGTGCAATAAATAATATTGCTGGAATTTGTAATGAAAATGGTAATGTTTTAGGTATGATGCCCCATCCTGAAAGATATAGTGATGAGATGTTAGGTTGTAATGATGGGGTTGGTATTTTCAATTCTATTTTAAAATATATAAAAAATTAATTCCCCGGAGGGATTATGTTTGGTTTAGGAACACCTGAATTACTTTTAATTGTATTAGGTATAGCCCTATTATTTGGTGGTAAAAAGATACCAGAACTAATGAAAGGATTAGGCAAAGGTATAAAAGAATTTAAAGATGCATCAAATACTTCTGATGTAGATAAAAAAGAGTAGAAAATGTTTGACATTGGATTACCAGAGCTTTTATTAATTGGAGTTGTCGTTCTACTTATGTTCGGCCCCGATAAGTTACCAGAGATTGCTCGTAGCTTAGGTAAAGGAATGCAAAAAGTCAAACAAGCACAAATGCAATTCCAGAATGAATTGAATAATGTGAAAGAAGAGATGAAAGTACAAGAAGATGATTTAGTTGAAGATCCGATTAATGAAATGAAGAAGAATGTCATCAAAAATGTAGATGAAATAAAAAAGAATTTACGTAACCTGAATAATAATTGAGAGAGTAGTCTTGTTAACACCTTATTTAGAGTTGAGAAAGCAATTTGAAAATAAACAGAGTTCTGTTGTTGAAACTGTTAATAATGTTTTAGCTGATATTGAAAACAGAAAGAATTTGAATGCATTTATCACTGTTACTGGTGATTTGGCAATTGAACAAGCGAAGATCTCACAGAATAGATTTGATTCTGGTAATCCTAGAGAACTAGAAGGAATGATATTAGCTATCAAGGATAATATCTCTACTAAGGATATCCGCACAACTTGTGCATCAAAAATGTTAGAGAATTACTTACCTATATATAATGCAACGGCTGTACAACGTTTGTTAGATGCTGGTGTGATTATTATTGGGAAAACTAATATGGATGAATTCGCTATGGGTTCATCAAATGAAAATTCTTATTTTGGTAATGTACTCAATCCTTTGAACAATGAATATGTACCAGGTGGATCATCAGGTGGGTCTTCTACAGCAGCAACAGCTGGTTTTTGTCATGTATCACTAGGTTCTGAAACTGGTGGTTCTGTTAGACAGCCAGCATCTTTTACAGGTATTTACGGTTACAAACCTTCTTATGGAAGAATTTCAAGATATGGCCTAGTAGCTTTTGCTTCGTCACTAGACCAAATAGGTATTTTTAGTCAAAATTTGGAAGATTTATCATCTGTTTGTGATGTAATAACAGGTGTAGATGAAAATGACTCTACTTCAGCTAATTTGAAACCAACTGTTAGTAAAACTCACTTCAATTCCGAATATTCTGGATTAAAGGTTGGCTATGTATCCGATGAAGTATTAAAGAATTGCACTGAATATGTGAGAGATAAATACCGTTCCGATTTGAATATAATGAAAGATCAAGGTCATGAATTAATTGAAATTCCAATTCATTATGCAGAAGCTTGGATACCTACTTACTATATCATAGCTACAGCAGAAGCATCTTCAAATCTTGCTAGATTTGATGGAGTTAGGTTTGGTTTTAGACCAGAGTTGAAAGAAAATGAAGATATCTATGTTAAGACTAGATCCAAAGGCTTTGGTATGGAAGTAAAACGTAGAATTATGCTAGGAACTTATGTTCTTTCTAGTGGGTTCTATGACGCATACTACAGAAAAGCACAGCAAGTAAGAAGAAAGATTGCTGATAGTTATCTTGCAACTTTCGATAAAGTTGATTTCATATATATGCCAACTACTCCTGGTTCAGCTTTTAAATTTGGTAGCAGAAATGGTAATCCTATAAAGATGTATAAAGCTGATTATTATACTGCTTCAGCTAACTTAGCAGGTGTTCCAGCTATTAATATTCCATCTGGATTTGATGAAGATGGTATGCCTTTTGGAATGCAAGTACAATGTAATAACTTTGATGACGAGAAAATGATTGGATATGCACACTACATTTCTAAGCTAATCAAAAGTTAATTGCGGAAAGGGAGGGATTCGAACCCTCGGTACCCTTGCGAGCACACACGCTTTCCAAGCGTGCCAGTTAAACCACTCCTGCACCTTTCCGTTCAACTAAGGTTACAAAACTAACATTAATGAAATTATAAAACAATTTTAAATTCAACGGCATAAGATTTGCTAAATGGTATTTTATGAATAGAAGAAACTTATTTAAAATATTAGCAACAGCCTCACCCCTATTATTTAATTCAACATTTAATAAAGTAAATGAGTTTTTCTATAATGAATTACCAGATCAAGATACTCAACTAAATAAACTAAAAATTCTTCCTAGAGGTTTAATTCCTGGTAAATCAAAAGTTGCCATAACAGCAACTTCGAGCCCAATGTCAGCTTATGAGATGAAAGATGCCCTTAATTTCCTGAAACAAGAGAATATTACTTATGAAATTGGAGATACAGTAAAGAATAATAATTCCAATTACAGATACCTTTCAGCTTCAGATGACGATAGAGCTGCAGAATTTATGAAGTATATAGTCGATGATACTGTAGATTGTATATTATGTGGTAGAGGTGGCTATGGTGTTCTCAGAATTCTTGAGAAACTTGATTTTGCAACAATAAGAAAGAATCCTAAAATAATAATTGGATTTTCTGATGTAACAGCCTTAATTACTCCTATCTTTGAACATACTGGATTAGTTACTTTTCACGGTCCTGTTGCAGTTTCGTCTTTTAATTCGTTTACACAGAATCATTTCAAAAAAGTCCTTTTCTCAACAGATAAATTTGAACCTATAGTTTCAATTGAACCTAATGCTATAATTATCAATGAAGGCAAGGCTAGAGGAGTACTCAAAGGTGGTAATTTGAGAATGATTGTAAGTACTTTAGGTACACCTTATGAACCCAATTTTGACAATAGTATATTATTTCTAGAAGACGTTTCTGAACCGGCTTATAAAGTTGATAGAATGTTAAGCCAATTATTGATTTCTGGTAAACTTAAAAATTGTAAAGGGATAATATTTGGACAATTCGATAACCTTAACTCTAGACAAGCATTTCACCCAGGATATTCTTATACTATTAAGGAAGTGATAGAACAACTATATAGTAAACTAAACATCCCAATTATGGTTGGTATGCCATTTGGTCATGTAAAAGACAAATTAACTCTCCCCCTTGGCATTTTAACAGAAATAAATACTAACAATCGATCTCTAACCATCCTTGAACGTTCTGTTATTTAAAATTATTTTCTTAATTTATGAAACTATTTACAATCTAATTTGTTTTTACATTTAGTATAGAAACTTAAAAGGAATTATTATGTCTAAATTAATTACAGCTTTGGCAATATTTTTAATATCAATTGGCTCTACTAACGCCCAATTCTTTAATATCTCGAGTATAAATACTGATAAATTTCCATGGGTTAGCACTATATTCGTGGCAAAAGATGGTGATAATGAATTTATAAAAAATGCAACAGTTAATCAATTCTCAATTGAAGAAGATGGATTATTTGTTCCATTTTCAAAAATGAAAATTGAATGTTTTGAAAGTCAAGATGTTCCTGAACTTTCAATTGTAATTGTAGTAGATAGATCTGGGTCAATGGAAGTCCCTTTCGATGATAAAAAGCCTAATGAAACACCATGGCTAAAAGTAAGAGAAGGTGTTGAAGCATTCTTAAATACTATAAAATTTGTAGGTAGAACAGAAGCATCATTAGTAGCTTTTTCTAACGATTCTTTTCTAGGGTGTCCATTTACAAATAATCCACAAAGTATACTTGATTCATTGGATGCTATAATACCAAATGGTGCTACTAGATATGATCCACCTTTTATAAAACCTGAATATTTATTTAATGGCGAATGGATGAGAGAAAGTGCCACATCACTATTAAAAGAAAGACCTGCAAATATGAAAAGGATTGTAGTTTTTCTCACAGATGGTGCACCAACTAGCCCTCCTAGTACGATAGAAATAATTGATTCATTAAATTACTATAATATAACTGCTTATAATATTTCATTCTTAACGAAAATGGACCCTTCATTAAATGAGATTGCAACTCGAACAAATGGTAGAGCTTATTTAGTAGAGAAAAAAGAAGACTTAGCACACATATATACTGAAATAGCAATAGAAGCTCAAAAAGCATATTTTTGTGAGTTAAGTTGGTTAACTGACTACCCATGTTATGATAATCAGAGAGATAGAACAGCTGATATTACATTCAAGGGAATTAGTCCATATGGAAGAGGTACAAGAAGTTATGTTATTCCAGAAAGGTTTATACCAAATAGAACTTGGGATAAAAAGACATATTCATTTGGTAATCCAGAAGTTGGACCTAATAATTCTATAATAAAAACATTACAACTTGTTATAGGTAAAGTTGATTTTAACTTAGAAGATTTAGAAGTAATACCTGACAATCAGGGATTCAAAATTAATAGTATTAAAAATAGCGCAGGAACAGTTGTTAATAATAATTCAATTGTTTCAGAAGGTGATACTTTATTCATAGAAGTTGAATTTGAACAGTTCGGTACTAAAACATTACGTACTGCTACTCTTTCTGCAAACGGTAAACCATGTTTGACTGCATCTCAATTAGTTGGTGGTACAACTGATATAATTCTAGAATCACCAAATGGTGGTAATGTGTTTACTGTTTGTGATAATATTAACATAAACTGGAATGGTGTCGAATTAGGTACCGATGTACATATTTCATATTCAAAAGATAGTTTTTCAAAGGATTCTAATTTTATAACAACTTCAAGAAGTTCAACTTATAATTGGACTAATAGTCCTGGTCCTGGAAAATACAAAGTTAAATTGAGGGTTGACCCAGAGGCACGATATATTTACGCACTAAACGAAAAAAGTTCTGGAAAAAGTCATGGTAGTTCTATAGCATTATCAAGAGATGAACTTTTTACATACAGTACTGGTCATTATAATGATACTATAAAATTCGATAACACTATACTTAGTAATAGTGGCAATACAGATATTTTCTTAGCTAAACATAACTCTGCTGGAAAGTTGATTTGGGCAAATTCTTTAGGTGGTGATGGTTTAGATTCTGCCTCAGGTGTTTGTGTTGATGATCAAGAGCAAGTTTATATTACAGGAGCAACTTAAGATAAAAGTAAATTTGGTACTTCTAGTATTTCTGCACCTGTTGGTGGAAGTGTCTTTTTTGTAGCTAAAACATCCCAAAATGGAGGGGCATATACTGTTAGATATATTGCTGCGAGAAGCCCATATACTACATTTGGAGCATGGGGAACAAAAATACGTTATGATCAGCCAAGTGACAAGATTATTGTTCAATTTGGGGCTAAAAATGATATGGAGAATCTTAATCCTACTTTTTCATTTAAAGCAAATAGAACTAGATATACTGCTGAGTTTGATACAAATTTGAACATCATTAGAATTTTTGAAGGTTGGGAAGCAGGTGATTTCTCTTCAGATACTGATGTTACAGAAGATAAGAAATCTACTTATAAGATTGGAACAATGAGTTCAGATAAAACATTTGGTCCATTTAATTTGAAGCATAGTGGTAATAGTGATGTTTATATTACTAGATTTGGAGAAAACGAACCAAGTGAAGATGTTAGTGAAACTACTTTCACTATTGAGAAACCAATATTAGCATTTTCAGAAACTGGTCCAATTGTATATGAAGACACTCCAATTAATGATGTAAATGCTAAACACCAAACTAGTTTTGTAATTAATCAAAGTATTCTTCCTATTGAAATTGATTCAGTTTATATAACTGGAACTAACAAAGATGAATTTGCTTTAGATAGAACATTCGACGGATTTGTTGAATCTGGTGCTGCAAAAGCAAGAGATATATACATTAACTTCAATCCACAGACTGTTGGTGCTAAAACAGCTACTTTAAATATTAAAGGTATTTGTGCTGATCTGATAAGTATAGAACTCCGTGGTAATGGAATATGTGATTTAGTTACTACAAATGAGATTAATTTTGGTGCTACTAACTTAAATCTTACTTCAAACAGGACTGACGAAAAAGTATTTTACAATAATAATAACGTACCTGTTCGAATTACTCCTCAGATTATTAGTGATATTGATAATGAGTTTAAAATAATATCTATAAATGATAATCCAGGGTTAGTAGGTACTTCAATTAACGTCGAACCAAAAGACTCAATAAAAGTAGAATTAAGTTTCACACCTGTGAAAGAAGGAAATAAGAATGCCCAATTATCATTCAACTCAGAAACGGATGGTTGTACAGATGTTGTCACTAATTTAATAGGTACTGGTGCCAATACGGATCTTTCTTATGCTGTAGTTGGTTTTGGTAGAAAAAGAATACAAACTGTATCTAAATTAAACTTAGAGATTGTTAATAGTGGCGATTTAGATGTAAATTTAACTAGCCTAAGTTTAGCAAATAATAATGCATTCACAATTGAAAATACAAGTGATTTACTTATTCCTAGTAAAGGTTCTAAAACATTCGAAATAACATTTAATCCTCAAACAGATGGAAATTACTCTGTTCCTATAAATATTGTCATTAATCCAGGTGATAGTCCGATATCACTAAACAATGTTATTGGAATTGGAGAAAACCCTACTGCAATTGGCTCAATTGACTGTGGAAATAGTAATATTCAAAATACTACTACAAATGTTGATTTGATTCTTACAAATACTTCAACAGTTGCTACAACGAATGTTGTTAGTATCACTATCTCCCCTACTTCTAATTATACATTTACAGGGGGATTAAAAACATTAAATACAATTCCTGACATTGCTGTAAATAGTGATATTTCAATTCCACTTGAGTTTACCCCACTAACTGCTGGTATAAACAAATTAATATATTCTGTTGTTTCTAATACTGCAATTGGGAATAATGTAGATGATGTAATCAACGACCCAATCACTAGACAAGATACTTTGGAGTGTAATGCAATTCAAAGTAGTGGTGCTGATCAAGTAGATTTCGTTGGTGTACTTGTGTGTGATGAACATAGAATAGATTTATCTATTCCTAATAATGATCCTAATAGTGCAGTAACTATAGATAGAGTAGAACTAACACCAAGTGGTACAGATTTCTTTTTGAGAGATTTACCTGCTGGTAGTTTTGTAATCAATGCAGGAGGAAACTATCCTTTCAAAGTTGCATTCCAACCTGATATAGAAGGATTGCAAACAGCTAAGGTAATTGTTTACTACTCAACTGGAACAACTAAAGAATTCAATCTAAATGGTACTGGTAAGAGAATAAGATATTTCACGAATTCAAATGATATAGATGTAATTCCTGGTAGCGAAGTTAAATTGACTTTAATGGCTGATATACCTACTTTGAGTTATGATATCTCCGATCTAGATGTTATACTACTGCACAACCCTGATATTACTGCATTCAATACTAATGATAATGGTTTTATACTTACTCCTATAAGTAATAATATAAACTGGACATGGACTAATAATACTAATAAAAATGCTCAACAGTATATCAATTTTGAAGGATTACCAAATACTCCAGCTGATATACTAAGCAATGGAGCTACTCATGAACTATTTGATATAGAATATAAAATGTATTTAGGTCGAGATGAGAGTGACAATATAGCAGTAGCTGATTTCCCTAAATGTTTAAATCAGTCATTTAGCCAAGTTCAGAAAGTAAATCTTAGCGGTGTTTGTGCATTGGATAAGAGATTGATTGAGATTGGTGTTGTTCCAGATAAGAGTATATCTCAATTCAACGCTAATTTGAATATTATCAAAACAAACTTTACTGTAATGTATGATAATCTAGATGTCAACATTCAAGTTCTAGATATGAACGGTAATTTAATAACTGAACAGATTTCTAGTAATTTGAAACAAGGTCATTACGAAAGTGCTATCAATGCTAATTTGATTTCTTCGGGGTTATACTTCGTTAGAGTTAATTCTGGTGCTTATAGCAGTGTGAATAAATTGATGATTATTAAATAGTCTGATTAGAATAATATAAATTCAAGTCCCAACTAGTGAAAACTTTTTGGGACTTTTTTTATTAATGTCTACACTCTGCTTTTGCTATCCCAATGTAATTTGGTAAATTTGAAGATATCATAATTGAAAATAAAAATAATAACTAATATTCAGAGTAAATTGTATGAATGTACATGAGTATCAGGCAAAAGAGCTTCTAAAACAGTACGGTGTCCCTGTATTGGAAAATAGAGTTATCTTCAAGCCAGAAGACGCTGAACAAGCAGCAAAGGAATTTGTTGAAAAGGGAAGCAAAGTAGTAGTATTAAAATCGCAAGTGCATGCAGGCGGTAGAGGAAAAGGAAAAGTACGTAACATAAATACTGATGAAATCATACAGATTGATGGTAAAGATGTTCACGGTGTTAATGTATTATTTGGTGATAATTTACCTGCAAAAGCTAAAGCATTCGCTCAAGCAACTCTTGGCAATAAACTAGTGACAATCCAAACTGGTGAAGCTGGATCTATCGTTAATAGAATGATGCTAGAAGATGGCGCTTCTATTGACAAGGAATTTTACATTAGTATCCTTTTAGATAGAGCTACTAGCAAAAACATTATAATGGCATCTACTGAAGGTGGTGTCGAGATTGAAGAAGTTGCAGAGCACTCTCCTGAAAAAATATTAAAAGAAATAATTGATCCTACTATCGGATTCCAAGGTTACCAAGCTCGTAGATTAGCTTTTGGTCTTGGTCTTAGTGGTGCGGGTTTCAAAAACTTCGTTAAATTCATATCTAACCTAATCAAAGCCTATGATGCTTTAGATTGCTCTATGTTAGAGATTAACCCATTAGTGGTTACTACTGACGAGCAAATCATAGCATTGGACGCAAAGGTTGATTTCGATGACAACGCTCTTTACAGACACCCTAGCATCGCCGCATTGCGTGATGAGTCTGAAGAAGCTCCATTAGAAGTTGAAGCATCCAAATATGACCTTAATTACATCAAATTAGACGGTAACGTTGGCTGTATGGTTAACGGTGCAGGTCTTGCGATGGCAACTATGGATATGATAAAGCTTTCTGGTGGCGAGCCTGCCAACTTCCTTGATGTGGGTGGTGGAGCAAACGTCGAAAGAATTGCAAACGCATTCCGTATCATGATGAGTGATAAGAATGTTGAAGCCGTTCTTATCAATATCTTCGGTGGTATTGTTCGTTGCGATAGAGTAGCGAATGGTATTATCCAAGCTTTGGAGACAGTTGAAGTGAACTTACCTCTTATCGTTAGACTAGATGGTACTAATGCTGAACTAGCAGCTGATATTCTTGACAAATCTGACCTAAAATTTATCGTAGCTAAGACTTTTAACGATGCTGCGGAAAAGGTTGCTTCTGTAGTTAAGACTTTAAAAGTATAAAATTATAAATACAGTAAGTATTTTACAAGGCCACTCTCACAAGGAGTGGTTTTTTGTTTTCTGGTCTTCCCTATTCGCCCACTCGCCGAGGGTTTCCGCTCCCTAGCCAACCATTTCCGCTAACTAGTTAACGGATTTTGTTTCAAAGTAAAATGTAAGTGTCCTTTATCTACTCAAAGGGATTCTCATTACTACTAACTATGACAATTGGCATACAGTATAAAATTTCATCAACATTCATCAATGTTAAAAGATATGCTCCACTCTCATAACCCATCAATTCAAACTCTACTTGTACATTTGTACTATTATTCAATCTTTTTTCCAATGTTGAAAAAGAATGTGATTCAGGTTGAATAAAGTCTGAAATATACCTCATCTCTAAATCTTTTAATAATTCTCCCCCTATTTTAGCCTTTTCTAACTTTAATTTATAGTAAACTGGATTAAATAAATTAAAAGTAACTTTATCACCTTTGAATAAAATATTAGGATAACCGATTATATCATAATCCAAAACACCTTCACAAGGAGTTTCTACTTTATTCGAAGAACCTAATGTATCACCCAATTTACCTTCTTTATCGATAATCACCATTCCCTCTATTAATGGAATTTCTTCACTACAACCACAACTCCAAACTGCCACTAGGCATAGTACTACTAATATATATTTCTTCATTTCTTCCCCTATTTAATAATTATAATTTGTTAAAAATACATAACTATTTATAAAATTCAAACTATTTATCTTTGTTATTCTCAATTAATTATAAGACAATTTCACTTTATACGCTTAAAATCTAATTTATTCACTAGTCGAATATTTTCGCCAACTAGAATACTTATATCGGTGGCGTAAGGGGTCAAAAGAATGGCGTAAGACCCTAAGAAGATGGCGAGGAGGCTTCAAAGAATGGCGAGATATAGTAAGAAGACGACGAGGAGGAGAAGGAAAGTGGCGAGATGTCTTGTGAATATAGTTTGAATCGGTATTTTGTCATTTGTTCCTCTTTTATTGAAATTAGTATTTATTAGCAAATTAACAATTATTCAAAGATTATGAAATTTTATTGGATAATTAAAGCTATATATTGATAAATAGGTCCAAATATAGTTTATCTATATGGTTTTGTTTAGGTTATAGTTGCCGAATATTGCATTTTTGAGTCTTATTATGGATTTAGTTATGAACTTCACACTATATTAACTGACAACTTATAATAAGCTAACACCGAAAGTGAAATTTTGTATATATGAAAATATCAAGAAGTGATAAATGAAGTATGTAACGTTAAAGAATCTGATAGAAAGCGTTTCGCTAGATAACAAATTGACTCGATTTGTTCTCAGGTATAGGCTGTTGGAGAATATTGTTGATAAATTTCTCAGTTTCAAGGAGGTGAATAAGTTCTTGCATAGGACGGAGAATTGGTCAGGTATAGAGTTTATCGAGGAATTGTTCGATTATATCGATTTTTCGTTTACGACTACTCATAAAGATAAGCAGAAAATCCCTTCCGAGGGTCGGGTTATAGTTGTGGCTAATCATCCATTGGGTGGCTTGGATGCGTTATCACTTATTTGTAGTATCTATGAGGTTAGACAGGACATAAAGATTCTTGCCAATGAGATGTTAACTAATATCGAGCAATTGAATGAGTTTATAATTCCTGTGGATATTTTTTCTAAGAATCAGAAAAAGAGTTCCATGGTAGCCATTCACAATGCTATGATAGAGGAAAAGGTCTTGATTATTTTCCCAGCGGGTGAAGTGTCTAGGTTAAAGTCTGGGAAGGTGATGGATGGAGATTGGTCGAAGAGCACGATAAGTATCGCTAAGAAGTATGGGGCTCCTATACTACCAGTTTTCATCAAAGCACAGAACTCATTCTTATTCTATGTTATTTCTAAGCTGAATAAAAAGCTTTCTACGGCATTATTGCCAAGGGAAATATTCAAAAAGGCAGGCGATCGAATAAGCATAAAGATAGGAGATCTAATCCCAAGTATGGCTATAAGTAACTACATGAAAGATAAGCGATTGATTAAGCTCTTAAAAAAGCATGTTTATAGGATTGCTAAAGATAAGAAAGGTATTTTTATGACTGAGAGGAACGTAGTTCATCCCCAATCACAAAAATCAATTAAGATAGAACTGAATATGTCTAGAATACTATTGAATATAGATAATAAGACGAAGTTATATATTACTAAGTATAATATAAGTAAGAATGTTATAAATGAAATCTCTAGACTAAGAGAGTTGACATATAGAAAAGTTGGAGAAGGAACTGGGAATAAGTCGGATAAGGATAACTATGACAAGATATGTGACCACTTGATACTCTGGAACAATGAGAATATAGAGATAATGGGTTCTTATAGATTGGGTGACCTTTCCGAGATAATAGCAAATCATGGCTATGAGAGCATTTATAATCATCAGTTATACGAATTCAGCCCAGAGGTCGAGAAAGTGTTAAATAAGACATTAGAATTGGGTAGAAGTTTTATACAGCAGAAATACTGGCGAACGAATGCTTTGGATTATTTGTGGCAAGGAATAGGCGCTTATGTATCAGAAAGACCCCATTTAAAGTATATGTTTGGAGCTGTAAGTCTAAGTGATTCTTACTCAGAACTAGCAAAGAACCTAATAGTGTTCTACTATCAAAAGTGGTATTCTGACCCTGATAATAGCTATCTGAAAGCTAAATTCCCTTATGAAATACCTAAATTGTCTTATCGTACAGTTTTAACTACACTGAATGGAGAAGATTATAAAGCAGACTTTATTAATCTCAAAAAGTCTTTGAGTGAATTGGGTTATTCAGTTCCAGTATTATTAAGAAAATATACTGATATATGTGAATATGGTGGAGTGAAGTTCCTAGGTTTTGGTATTGATGAATCATTTAACAACTCAATAGACTGTGTTGTCTTATTAGACTTAGAAAAAATTAAACCCGAATTCAAGGATAGATACTTCAGGAATAAAAAACTCATCAACAATGTTGAACTTGTCTAGAAATGAAAATAACTCATAAACTAATACTATTCATTGCCTTTAGTCTAGTAAGTATCATATCAATTATTCTTATATCACTCAAGAATACAAGTAACTTAAAAAAGAAAGATAATTATAAACAAATAGAAAGTTTAGTTTCTAAAGCAAGTAAAGATTATAGTATTTTTATAAAATTTAAAAATATTGGTTTGATAGAAAGATATAATTCCAACTTAGAAAATGCTCAAGTATTAAATAATGAAAACGAAACAGATAATAAGTATGAATTAATAAAGTCTAAAATAGAAACTCTACGAGATCATACAAATGAAACATTTGATTATTGGAAGCTTAGAGGTTTAAACGAGGATACAGGCTATGAGGGAGATTTTAGAAAAAATGTACATCATTTAGAAGACTTATTAGAAAATGAACATCTTGATAAATTAACTATTACTATGTTGCAAGTACGAAGAAGTGAAAAAGATTTTATTCTTAGACGTAAACAAGTTTACGTAGAGAAAGTATTAAAAATGATAAGTAAATTAAAAAGACAGACTGTAGAATTAAATAATGAAATAATAAATAAAGATTCCATAATTCTACTTTCTAATGACTATAAATATACTTTCATAAAACTAGTTGAAATATTAGATGCTATTAATAAAAGAAATAATACAATGTATAAATTAGAATCAGAATTGAACACAATTCTTTCATTAAAAATAATAGAACTAGATTCAGAGATTAATGAATTTTCTAAATTCATGTATATTTCATATCTATTGTTTATTGTTTCTTTAGTTTTTATTTCTTTTGTTATGTATAAAAGAATATTAAATCCAATCTCAACCCTAAAACAGAAAACTACTACTATATCCAATGGTAATTATAACGATATTATTATATATAGAAATAGAGATGAAATAGGAGAATTTGCGAACTCATTTAATACCATGGTAAGAAAATTTTTAGTTTCTCAAAAAGAGTTAGAAGATTTAAATTATAAGTTAGATAATAAGGTTAAAGAAAGAACACATTTACTTCAAAATGAAATAGATATGAGGAAAAATTCTGAGAAGAAACTAGAAATGTACAACAACGAAGTTAAATCACTATTAGAAAAAGAACAACAACTAAGTAGGTTAAAAACAAAATTTGTAGCAACTGTTTCACATGAGTATAGAACACCATTAACAGTTATATTAAACTCCACTTATTTAATACATCAATATGCATTAAAAAATGATTTAGACTCATTGAATAATTATTTAAATAAAATACAATTCTCAGTTGTTCAGATGAAGGATTTGTTAGAAGATACTTTAAACTATGGAGAAATAGAAAATGGAGATTATAAATTAAATAAGACAACTTTAGATTTAGATCAACTTATTAAAAATCTAATCCAAGATTTTAAAACTATTAATAAGAATCGAGAAATAGAATATAATAATAAAATAAAAATAAATAATATAATTTCAGATAAAAAAGCATTGCATCATTGCTTGAATAATTTAATTGCAAATGCTTTAAAATTTTCGAACAGAGAGATTATTATTCAAGTTGAAAAAAATGAATTTGATATTTCAATATCAATAATAGATTTTGGTATTGGAATACCAGAAGAAGACCAAAATAATGTATTTTCTGCTTTCTATAGAACAAATCTTGCTAAAGATATTGCTGGTACAGGTTTAGGATTGTCTATAACAAAAAAATATATCAATTCATTAGGAGGTAATATTACACTTAAGTCTAAAGTGAATAAGGGTTCTGTTTTCACTTTAAATATACCTTATCAAACAGAATTATTAATA
>JAGXGG010000023.1 GCA_024636855.1 Ignavibacteriota bacterium
AAAGAGGGCAGAGCCCTAAATGCTGTAAATCCAGCTATACTAGTATTGAAATTTCACCAGCCAGACTAAAACCTCCAATCCCTGCGAACTGTAAATCCAACTATACTAGTATTGAAATCCGTAAGAACTGTTAATGGTAGAGATATTTATATTCCTGTAAATCCAACTATACTAGTATTGAAATCAATTCTACTTAATGTTTTATCGGCTTTATTAAATTCTGTAAATCCAACTATACTAGTATTGAAATGTAGAAGAAACGAATATAGCATGCACTGTATCGGGGCTGTAAATCCAACTATACTAGTATTGAAATCTTTATAGCCGTATTTTTGTAAGTATTGTATTGATTCTGTAAATCCAACTATACTAGTATTGAAATATTGAAGTCTATATGACTTTCAACCCTTATGATGAAACTGTAAATCCAACTATACTAGTATTGAAATTCAATAAACCTCAATAATTATAATAAAAGTTATAATCTGTAAATCCAACTATACTAGTATTGAAATGTAAAAGATGGTGGTGGTCTAGTAAATGTATTTAGACTGTAAATCCAACTATACTAGTATTGAAATAAGATTAGCAATAAAGCTTTGAATACAGTTTTAGCTCTGTAAATCCAACTATACTAGTATTGAAATACGATGGACACATCAGCCCCGATGTATCCGACCTAGCTGTAAATCCAACTATACTAGTATTGAAATTCACTTTGAGCTGCTATGTTAATATCACCGATTATCCTGTAAATCCAACTATACTAGTATTGAAATCCGTATCCGATATTGCTTGCTTGGATAGTTGCACTTCTGTAAATCCAACTATACTAGTATTGAAATAAATTAGAGCGTGTGTAGAATATGGGATTTTTATCACTGTAAATCCAACTATACTAGTATTGAAATATACAAGGTAAACAATGAAAGTAGATTTTAAATTTGCTGTAAATCCTACTATATTAGTATTGAAATTCAGTATCTTGTGGAGTACCTGATGTTGTTGTACGTCTGTTAATCCTACTATATTAGTATTGAAATTTCGTAAGGATTGGTTGGTGTACCACTAGTCCTGAACTGTTAATCCTACTATATTAGTATTGAAATGTCATAGAACAATTGGCGACTGTTATAGGTCCTATTCTGTAAATCCAACTATACTAGTATTGAAATGTGCTTCTTACTACTGATGCATCACCAATATCAGAGCTGTAAATCCAACTATACTAGTATTGAAATATGAAATCCCGTAACTCATCGAATACACGCAAGGGACTGTAAATCCAACTATACTAGTATTGAAATGAAGAAGCAATATTAGAATATGAAACTTTGTTTGATCTGTAAATCCAACTATACTAGTATTGAAATTATAAAGCACATTACGTGCTTTCTTCTTATCTTACTCTGTAAATCCAACTATACTAGTATTGAAATATACAAGGTAAACAATGAAAGTAGATTTTAAATTTGCTGTAAATCCTACTATATTAGTATTGAAATGCTACAGTACCTAATACAACTTTAGCTTAATTTTTATCTTTTAATCCTACTATATTAGTATTGAAATGTAACTTTGCCGTTTAGTATTACTCTTATCTGAAAACTGTTAATCCTACTATATTAGTATTGAAATTCAGCAGGGTTGAATGATATATCAAGAGATTTGTTTCTGTTAATCCTACTATATTAGTATTGAAATGCTACAGTACCTAATACAACTTTAGCTTAATTTTTATCTGTTAATCCTACTATATTAGTATTGAAATCAAGATTCTTTGAGACTAACGAAATAGCAATGAAAGCTGTTAATCCTACTATATTAGTATTGAAATTTACTTCATGATGTCTTTTTTCGCCATTCATCAGAACTGTTAATCCAACTATACTAGTATTGAAATTCAACTAATGCTGCATGATATTCATCTGGTGCGGCTTCTGTAAATCCAACTATACTAGTATTGAAATCTGCTAATATACTACTGCTTATCCCACTACTTCTTACTGTAAATCCAACTATACTAGTATTGAAATCGAGTAGATAAACGCTCACTAAGTTGCTTCTTGAATCTGTAAATCCAACTATACTAGTATTGAAATTTTGATGGTAGCGTACCAATACATGCACATCCTAGACTGTAAATCCAACTATACTAGTATTGAAATGCAGGTCCAATTACAGAAGTCTTAACTAGTGCTGTACTGTAAATCCAACTATACTAGTATTGAAATTATTTCATTTTCAGATACTTTGTAGCATCGAAGAGCTGTAAATCCAACTATACTAGTATTGAATGTATTATATACTAATACCTATCTAGCCTTTCTATGATTGATAATTCTTTCTTTGCAGATAATTCTGTTTGAAGTAGGATATCTCCTAATTTAGGATTCACCAACTCAATGTATAGAAAGTACCCTTCATTTAACACTAAAGAATAAATAGCTTTATTTAATTTGTTACTTGTGTTCAATAGCATATCTCTAGTCCAGCCATATTTGTTAATAGCCGCCATCCAATTTTTGAAAAGATCAATTACATAATCACTACTTGTAAATATATTAATATAGATATGGTTATTTTCTACAGCTTTCTCAATTCCCTTTTCAATTGATAATAATGCTAACTTATTAGGTGATGTTTGATATTCTATTCCAGATAGTACTACTTCTAATCTTTCTGTTGTTATATTATCTTCAGGGAACACGATTGTTGTTGCCCAACCACCTGAACAAATTCCATTTTTAGTCGAGCAGCATTCGGCAGTGCAAATATCTACAAATTTCAAAGGTTCATTATTATTGTCATGCATGTCTTTCTTCATTTTATATTTCTCTTGTAATTCTATGCTACTTATTTAGCATCTTTCTTCTTAGATATCTATATGCTTGAAAATCTAAATGTTTTGGGTTTTCCTTTTCCAATCGGTTTAATCTTCTTTGTTCTTCTCTAGTTTTTTTTTTAGCTAGTTTAACTACTTTATAGTCTAATGGTATTCTCCAATTTGTGTCAATCAGATTTATAGTAATATCACAGTCATCCAATGTAAAAAGTTCATACAAATCTTTAACTAAATCTAAATACTTTGGTTGTGTCTTATCGTCTTTCAACCAACCATTCTTTTCCCAAACAAACATCTTGTTCAAACAAACATCCACTACTTCTTTGGAATCAGAATTAACTTTAATATTCGTATATCCCAATTTGATTGCATTTTCAATACTTTCTTTAACTACAATAAGTCCAATCTGGTATTTTGTTACCATAGCATATGAACCTGAGTAAACCATTTCTGTATTTTGTATATCAGCTAATACTAATATATGTGCCCAACCACCTGGATTAGCTCCATCATTAATTTCACAACTCCCAGATGTCCAAATTTCTACTCTACTTCTTAATGATTCTAATTCTGATACCCCATAATCAGCTAGCTCTGACATTCTATTAATAGATTTTAAAACACTATGTTTGAATCTCTTTTGGTTAGCTTCTTTTATAGTTTGTTCTAATACCATTAATATTCTTTGGTAGTCTACATTAGTAAATTGGTTCTTATAACCATTGTATTTCTCATGATTAAATTTAATATTATTCAAGCCTTTAGTTATTTCGTCACTTATTATAATACTATTACCTTTTCTTATATCTAAAAGCAATCTCACATTATTTGTACTCAATTTATTAGCTGATTCTATTAACTTTTTTAGTTCCATCCCATTTGAATTATATAGTTTTATATCTGCTTCAAATGCTAGTTTTAACTTCTTTAAAATTCTAATGAGTTTTTCTTTATTATTAATATTAAGAAGCCAATTCAAAACATTAACATGCCCTTTTAACGCTGTTACACCAATAACTTTTAGTAAGAAGTAGTAAAATCCTTTAAAGATATTATTATGTAATTGTATTTTTTTTGTTCATTTTCATCTTCATCTTTTAATTTCAGTATTATGATTTATTACTTATAGTTTCTTCTTTTTGATTTGAATTTGAATGTTTATTATAGATTGGATATAAAGAAACAAATACCTTATAAAATGAAAGCATCTAATTAAAGATTTAAACCTATAAGTAGATGCTTCTATAATTATTATAATTTTATTTAAATATTCTAATGATTTTTATTTGTTTGTTCTTATAACAATTTCTTTTGCTATCTCTGCACTACTTTTTTTTAAATTCTCCAGTTCAGGCAAATCGTAAGTAACTAAATGTTTTATTCTATTAATCACTACATTTATATTTTCATCAAATCTATCTTGTTTAGCTTCTTTAGTAATTATTTCAATTATCATATTTAACTTTATATAATCAAATACTGAAAATTTTTTGTTATATTCATTATATAATTCCGCACGAAATATTTCATCAGGCAAATTGTTAAGTATTAACAAGAGTTTCTCATCAGTACTTACTATTCTTAAAACATGTATTTTAACAGCATTCTCTAGATTCCTATTTAGTGAAATATTATTAATCCTGTCAAATTCTTTGCCCTCAGCAACATACAGACATTTGTCTTCTTCAAAAGCATGATTTAAACCTTCTAAAATTTCTATAAGGTCCATCTCTTCATTTATTTTTAGAAGCCAATTCAGTACATTTATATAACCTAACAACATTCTATTATCAATCAGAATTGTTAATAAATGATAACAATCAATAATCTTTTTACTCTTTACACTCATTTTATCTTCTCCTGAATTATTTTAGTATTTAAGTTATTTTAAAATCTTTGAGTACTTACTATTATTTAAATCCGATATTAAAACTTGACATTATTAAATCTTCATTATCAAATTCTAATTCGAAAGCTTTTGATAATGAGCAAATAATTTCATGAAATTCTTCAAAGTTTACATATTTACTGTCTTCTGCTAATATAGCTCCATATTCCTTCACTTCATCTGTGTTATTTAGTTCTGCAATAAATAATAATAATGATCCTAAATTAAATTGTATGGAAGTCCACAATATAATTTGCGTACAAGAGCCATTTAAACTAACAAAATTAGTACGTTTATGGTGTTTATATAAAGGATGTCCAATAATGAACTTTGAGGTTTCCCTTGACTTACTCATAACTAACTCTCCATATATTTTAAATAAATTATAATTCCTTTTGAATTATTACTTATGCAATTTAGGATTACTAGGTACGGGAGTCCATACCAGATACTGAGTATTTTTTATATTATTTTTAGGAGAAGTAGATAGTAACTCTAGTTCCTTTGTTAGGGGAACTTTCTATTGATAAAATTCCATTTAGTAGGTCGATATAATCTTTAACTGCTCGTAACCCAAGACTAGAGCCAGTTTGAATATCATCGAAATTGATGTTGTAATGTGTATTAGAAAGTATTGCATCTATCTTTTCTTTAGACATTCCTCTACCAGTATCTTCTATTGATAAGAAATTAAAACCATCTTCTTCATAAGTAGAGATTTTGATAGAACCACCTGCTGGTGTAAATTTAATGCTGTTGTGGATGATATTACGGATTATTATTTGAAATATATTTGGGTCTGTATATAAATTAGTTATTTCTAAATCTTGTTCTATAGTTAATTGCTTTTCTTTTATATTAGCTTTATATAATAACAGAATTCGGTTAATTGCTTCTTCTATATTTACATTCACTTTCTGAATTTTAATTTCTTTGAACTGAGATTCTGCCCAATCTAATAATGAATTTAACAAACTATAAATACTTCTAGCACTCTCACCTAGACCTCCTACATTCGTAGCAATATTTGAATTTTCTCCATTATCTAAATCTTCTTTTAGTTCAGTGATTCTTGCATCAAATTCTTTAATTGGGTTCATTAGATCATGAGATACAATCCTAAAGAGCTTTGTTTTAGTTTCGTTTAATTCTGTTAGTTGAGAATTAGCTATCTTTAATTCATCGTTTAGTTCTTTGTTTTTCTTAATATAAAACACGATAACAATTACTACAATTATTAGCAGTAATATTAAAGCAATAGAAAAATATAGCTGTGTAGTTCTTCGTTTTTCTTCTTCATTCGCTTTTATAGATTTTAACTCAATATCAAATATCTTTCTTTGATATTTAATATCTTCTTCTAGTTGACCAAACCTTCTTGATTTATTATCATCTAATATTTCATTTCTTATTCTATTGGCTTTTTCTACTTCTTGAACAGCTTCCTTTGGTTTGCCAATTACATATAGATATTCAGAATATAGCTGATGGGTCTTTGCTTTATCTTCCTTCATATTCATTATATTAGTTAGGTTAATCAACTTGGAGTATATAGATTCTATATCTGTATAATTTTCTTGTGCTAAATATACTTCCATAAGCATAAGATAATTTTTAATAGTAAATTCGTTAAGATTTAAAGAAAGGGAAAGCTCTAAAGATTTATTTATATTGTCTATTGCAGAAATAGTATCTTTAGAAGCTAAATCTAATTCAGACATTGAATAATATATACGTGATTTTAATATTTCAAATAGGGTTTGTTCTGCTAGCTCATTAGTAATATTTAGATATTTTCTTGCTTTTTCTAAATTACCTAGTTTAATAAAGGTTTTCCCAACACCATAAATCGCATAAGCACGATCTTCGCGTATAGTAGATATGGCAAATGATGTTAAAGTATAGTTATAATCTTCGTTTAGCAATTCAGTATTACTAAAACTATTAAAAATATTCATCGATTTAATATAATAATCTAACGCATTTTTATATTCATTTCTTTTAAAATATAAATCTCCAAGATAATAGAGAGTACATCCGTACTTATCCTTTATAAATTTGTTATTGTTATTTCTATTCCGTTCACCTATTCTAATAGCTTCTTTTAAATTAGCTACCGCTTTCACATAATCATCACTATTTGAATATAATATTCCCAATAAATTGTACCCACTAATAATTCCACGAACATAATTATCTTGTTTAGAATGTTCTATAATAGAATCAGCTATAGCAAACGATAGATTCGGTTTTAGTTGTGCAAAATCACGTCCAATACAGTACAAGTGAAAATACTTCATCGTATCTGTCCGAGCTAGTAGAGAATCAAAAACATAGAAGTTATTAATACTTTCAAGTGAATCTGTAATGGTTTTATTCTTATCGGGATTGATATATGAGTTAACTTTACTTCGTTGGAATGATTTCATATCATTAGAAGTAAAAATACTTATAATCGAGTATAGGCATAAATATGTTAGTAGTTTAAATTGCATTTAGTAATTTAAATAAAACAAACAAAAAGCTAATATAATTATGAAAAAAGTCATATTAATAGATGATCATGTTCTACTTCTAATACCAATTTCGGATTACATAAACAATAATTCAGAATTTGAAGTAGTTGGGAAATATAGTAGTGGGAACCAGCTAATTGATTCCTACAAAAATAAAGAGCTAGATTTTAACTATGCAATTGTAGACCTCATGATGTGTAACGGAGATGGATATCAAGTAATAGAATATATTAAAAATAAGAATCCCAAAGTAAAAATTATCATTATGACATTTAATAAAGAACCTGGACTTCTAGAATCAGTTTTGAAATCAGGTGCTGATGGAATAATAAATAAAACTTCAGATGAGAAGGTATTCTTGAAAGCATTAGACAAAACCTTTAAAGGTGAAATTTACCTTTGCCCAGTTATAGAAAGAATATTAAATGATAAAAGAGATAAAGTAAAACAACAAGAAGATGTGAAAGCATTAACTAAACGGGAACGTGAGGTTCTTTTGCTAATTTGTGAAAAGGAGTTAAGTGATAAAGAAATAGCAAAAGAATTAAATATAGCTCTATCAACTGTAAGTGTTCATAGAAGACATATCAATGAAAAGTTAAATGTTAATTCAGGAATAAAACTTGTGAAAGCAGTTGTAGAATTAGGTTACCTAAACATTATAAAATGAAATATATTTAGAAGTATCTACAATTTGTGTTGGTAAGTGCAGCACACAACCAGCTACAAGGATACCCAGAGGACCCATGCTGAGTTATTATAATTTATTCGGCACTTACTTCGTTTGTATGCATTCTCGATTAAACTATATTGATTGTGCTCGTTTTTAGAAATAAAGGATGTCCTAATATTTTAGTCTAATGTAATCTTTTTATAGAAATTCTTACCAGATAAGGTTTCCACAATTCTAACAAAGAATACTCCGTTACCTAGTTCACTGTTTTGTAGGTCAATAACATCTTTTATAGAATAGTACTTCTTAGCTAATTTACCACCTAAACTAGTGAAAGTAACATCATATAAACAATCTTCACAACCTGACTTTATTATAATATAGTCCATAGCAGGATTTGGATAAATTTCTATACTACTAATATTTTGGTTAGTAATATCAGTTGAAGCATCTTCTATAAGTTTTAGATTATCAAAAAAGACATGACTGCATTCCAAGCAAGCAGGTGGAACGTCAAAACCAAATCTTTCTTTTGCTAGAACTATAATGACTGTATCTGGAATTATAGATTCATCTTTATAATTTATCTGCAAATTGAATTGTTTGTAAATATTACTCTCATTTAAAACTAGATTAGCTTGACCAATAGTATCTCTTTGATTCTTATTGATGTCGTATTTGGTAAGATATAAATCAACATACGTTCGCAATGAATCACAACTTCCAAGTAATATGGCTTTGTAATCTCCACTAAATTCAGTTGGTCTAAAGTCGATTGACCATCCAGGCTTTGCTGCATCTTTACCAGAAATAATTCTCATTACCTCGTATTGATAATAGCCAGATAATGCTACTGCATAATTGCCATTTGTAGCATCAGTAGTTTGAGCCAAACCATTTGATTCAGGAATGTGATCAGGACGGAAATGCCAATTTGGTGGGAATATAGCTACTCTGTTTTCTACTATAGTAGTATCATGCCATAAATCATATGTTTTATCGCTCAAATCCCATTGCTCGAAGTCTAAGTTCCATTCTGATGTCTGACCAATTAAATTGGTTGATGACATGCTAATCAACAATACGAGTATAATTATCCAGATGTGTTTCATATTAGCTCCTAAATCTTTTATGTAATATATGAAATAAAAGATACCTTTTGCAAAGAACCATTGTTTAAGTCTGTTGTGAGACATCCTAAATATTCTAATCCATTTTCGTAACTATTGCTGATTGTACTGAAGTTAGAGAAGCATTAGAATTAGGTTTTTTGAATATTGTAAAATGAAATATATTTAGAAATATCTACATATTTACTTGGAATAAGCATCACACAACCAGCTATAAGGACACCCAGAGGACCCATGCTGAGTTATTATGATTTATTCAACAGTTACTTCGTTTATATATGTTTTCGTTTAATCTAGGTTGATTATGTCCATTTTCTAATAATACATTTGAATTATAACGAATTTTACTCTATTCTAAAATACAACCAAACCATCCTAAGTTTTGTTATTTGAAACCTTACGTGATAATTATTTTTATATATAATCAAATGATCATAGATACTAGATCGTTTTCTAATAATAGATTTTTTAATAATGAGAAGGTAGAAGAAAGATGGTTGATAATATATTTATGAAAATAAATGATACAAATTTTGTAGCAAATGACCAATTATCATTTAATGGTAATGGTTCTAATGCATATGGATATTACGATAAATACAAATTCGGAACATCAATAGTAAGAAACTATAAATATAATGGTGTAGTTACTATAAGCGGCTCATTACGAACGTATTATTTTGATAAGCATCAAATAGAAGACTACTGGAAATATAATCTAACACAAGATAACCTAATTGAAATAGGATATGACTTGAATTCAATTGGTATAGATATTAATAAATTAAAAATCATTTCATATGAATTTGGACCTACTTTAGAAATGACTGATATAGTAGAACACATAGAATCATTTAAGAATGGTATTTCTAATCATCATGGAATAACTTCATTCAAAGGTATTTCCAAAAGAGACAGTTCCAAAACGAAAGGAATTAACAAGTCACAATTACTCAGGGTGTATAGTCCTGAATTGAAATATAAGCAAAAGACAGTAGATGAAGATATGGAATATACACGCTTTGAAGATTACATACCTAAAGGTACTAAAAAATACCTTGATCTAGATAGAGCATTAACATACAGTGAATTATGTCAAACAGAAACTTTAACTAAAATAAAGAATCGCCTAATTGAAAAAATAGAAAGAATAATTTTTATAAATGATGCTGATGTAGAAGTAGGTACTTTAAAAAAGAATAATCTAACTGATTTAAGCTTGTCAAGTAAGAAGAACAGAATCATAGCCCAATCACTATCTGAAATTTATGAAGATACAAGAATTAAAACATCGCTGTATAATTTCATTAGAAAGAATAATGATTCATCTACAACAAAGTATATAACTGATGCTATTGATGAAGAATTTAGAAAAACTATTGGTGTAGTAGAAAATGATTAGAGAATTAACAAGCAAAGGTTATGTAAATGGAATTGGTGAATCTTTCAAGAATACACTGAATTTGAAATACACTACTGATAGAGATGGTACAGATTTTTACTTTCTCAACTATTACCCTAATTACTTTAAATTAGAATATAAAGATAAATATGTATCTGATACAAGTAATCAGTATAGTGGTCATAAGCATGAAGATATTACCATGAAGGATTTCCCTTTACAGACGCAATCTTTATTCATATATGGTTTAACTAAAATAGAAGAAGATTTAGGAGAATCACTAGATAATAAAAATACAAAGGTTTCTAGTTTTAGGTATAGTTATAAGTTTAATGTTGGTTTTGGTGAAACAGCTTTACGTCATTCTATTTTTAATTCAACTAATAGTAGATACATTACCAGAAGAGATAGTATAGTTAATATTACAGATTCAAAATATATCAATATTGATGATGATAATTCAGTAGATTTTAATTTTGGTTTTGAAGATGAAAATATACTTGAAGTTACGTTTAACTATAATAATATAGATACTGAATTCATTACACAACTTTACATGTCTAATGAACATTTGGAAGAATGGGAAAAGATTCTGTATAATAAAATAGAAGATACTGAAACTAAAGTAGTACAAAATAGAACTTACTTGACTTTCGAAGATATTTCTGATTCAAAGTTTCTAGATTTACTTCTAAAATATAACATTGCCTACCTTAATACATTTCATTTTATAAATACATTTCATTTTGAAAGATGTAGTTTAGATATAAAGGATGTAGTTAATTACATTAATTTAGTTGATAATAATAACATAGATGAAGTTAGGTATGGTTTGGAATGTAGTTTGAAAGAAAAGAAGATACAGAAGAGAATCTATCATGATAAACTAAAGATAATAGAGGAAATGGAAATATATTCTGAATGGTTTGATGAGAATAGGATTACAAGTAAAGAAGTATTGGATTCTATTGTTTCAGGTATGTATATCTATAATGAAGAGGTAAAAAGTTGTCTTGTGTTTGAAGCTGATTCTACTATTTTGGATGTTCTACTGTGTAAGAAAAAGAAATAGAAATTGGATGTTGTTTGTTTTGTTTATGTAGCTATATGTAGTTGTAGTATTGTGATAGTTGTTTTTTTGTTTTGGTTTGATATGGTTGGTTTTGGAGTTTTGTTATGTAATTTGTGTAGTATATTTTATAAAAGAGTTTACCTTATATATTGCTATAAGCGCAAACCTAAAGCAAATTCAAAATTCAACTACATAGCCAACCTTAATGCCGCTCTATTTGGCACACACTTAGCCCAGATTTGATCTGACTCTTGAAAACGACACATTACATAGATTGGTGTTTTAAACGGGACTGGGGTTGTATATGTGAGGATTACCGATATAGAAGTTTTGTTATTTGAAACTATAGAGCTATTTTGGTTTTTAAAGAAGTGATTGTATTGCTAAATTAAGTTTCAAATAAATAAAAAATATAATATTATGATAAGGTTGTTTCTAAAGATATTGGTTCTAATTCTTTTAGCTTCATTTACACTAAATGCCGAATCTAAAAAGGTAGTTTCACAGAAGCCGATATTAATAAAGAATGTTAATATTATACCTATGACTGAAGATAACAGAATTATCAGAAATGCTAATGTTGTTATTAAAGATAATAAAATCCTTTCTATAAATAAACCCATTCCTAAAGACGTAGAAATTATAGATGGAGAAGGTAAATGGCTGATACCTGGATTGATAGATATGCATGTTCATGGATTTGCAGATATTGATTTCGGCGAATCATACCCTACGAAGGGAAACACCTTCTTTGTAGATAACCAAAATGTAATGGCATTATATGTAGCTAATGGTGTTACAACAATACTTGATTTGAATGCTAGAGTAGATAATTTTGCACAGCGTAATGAAATTATAAAAGGAAATGTAATTGGTCCTAGAATAGCATTGGCTGCTTTGATTAATGGTGGAAACGAATCAGGAAGAATAGCTAATACAGCAGAAGATGGAAGACAAACTGTTCGATTAGCTAAAGCAGAAGGTTATGAATTTATAAAAGTATATTCCCAATTAAATAAAGAAACATATACTGCTATAGTAGATGAAGCTAGAATAGTAGGGATGAAAGTTGTAGGACATATACCAAATGATTTACAAGGTAGAGTAGTAGAAGCATTTATACCTAATTTCGGAATGGTAGCTCATGCAGAAGAATATGCGAAACAATCAAAAGATTTTAGAGATGAAGACATTAACCGTTTCGTAAATCTAGCTAGAGAGAATAATACATGGCTGTCACCGACATTAACTGTAATTAAAAGAATACTTGACCAAGCTAAATCTCTTGATATCATAAGTAGATTAGAAGGATTTGAATATATCCATCCATTGATGCAGGATAAGTGGTTAACATCTAACCAATATAACAAAGGTACTAATGATGAACGTATTGAAAGATTAGAAAAGTTAGTTGACTTTAACAACCGTTTAGTAATGGCTTTTAATAAAGCAGGAGTTCCTATTGTATCTGGAACTGATGCAGGTAGCTCAGGAGTGATATGGGGATATTCTCTTCATGATGAGATTGAAAATCTAACTCTTGCTGGATTAACTAATGAAGAAGCACTTGTTTCTACTACAAGATTGTCGGCTTCTTGGTTAGGAATAGAAGATAAAATTGGAACAGTTGAAGAAGGTAAATTTGCCGATTTAATATTACTGGATGCTAATCCTTTAGAAGACATTAGAAATACAAGAGAGATTTCAGGTGTATTTGTAAATGGAAAATGGTTAGATAAAGAAGATATAAACCAAATGATGATGAATGTGAAGAAATGGAATGATGACAATAAAGATAAATACAAATGGAAAGATAGAAAGAAATTTTAATTGAATTTTAGTAGTTTCAAAACATCTATAATATTTTTATTATATGCTATTATTCGAAGAGTATTTTATAACTTGCTAAGTTTAAATACATGACAACTGGTTATTTAGATAGATGTGATTTTAATGTTAGACGAAGTAATGTTAATTCCAATTAATTTTATTAGCAAAATTTTATTCACGCAAAAGAATTTATTATGGTTATAAATTTATGACTACCAACATCAATCACGCCCACACACTCTCCAAATCCAATTTTAAGATAGCTCAGAGCTGCCCTAGGAAGCTTTACTATAAGAAGCAGGGATATCCATCTGCGGACGATGGTAACGAATATATGGAGTATTTAGCAGAGGGTGGTTATGTTGTAGGGGTAATGGCAAAAATGTATTTCCCTGATGGTGTGGAAATAGATACGTCAAGGGGTATGGATATAGCAGCTCAGCAGACTGCTGATTTACTTCTATTGGATAATGTGGTCTTATTCGAGGCAGTATTATATTCTAATAATAAGTTGGTAGCAATAGATATCTTAGAGAAGGTTGGAAACCATTTCAATATAATAGAAGTGAAATCCAAGGGTGTAGATGAGACCCTAAAGTTAGATAAAGCTTGGCAAGAGCATTTGGAAGATATAACTTATCAGAAGTTAACATTGCAAGAATGCTACCCAAACTCAACTATAAATTCTTATTTATTCGTTCCAAATAAGAGTGCAACTACTGACATAGATAATTTATATTCTCAATTTAAGATGGTTGATAAATCCAATGAACATGGATTTCAGAGTTTCGAAATTCAATTCGATGGCGAACCAGCTGCTATTGTTGAATATAATTTGCTGATAAAAGTAAACGTAAATCCACAAGTAGAAGCTTTAGAAGAGGTGGTAAAAAAATCAGCTAATAATTACATAACCCAACTAATTAGTGGTGAAAAGCCGATTGTACAGATTACAAAGGATTGTTTCAGTTGTGAATACACTACCCAAAAAGGTAACTCACCAAGCGGATTTGATGAATGTTGGTCACATATAGATAAACCAGAGCATCACATAAGAGATTTGTATTATCTTGGTAAAGTAAAAAGAGGACAAGATATCTTGGCAAATAGTCTAATAGAAGAGAATAGAGTTTCACTATCTGATATACCATTAGAATGTTTGACTATGTCTTACAAAACTCGTCAGAAGATACAAATAGCTAACACTCTTGCTGATACCGAGTGGTATTCGGAGTACTTAGGTGCTAATATGGAACTAGCTCCATACCCCCATCATTTCATAGATTTTGAAACAATAACTACCGCACTCCCTTTTCACAAAGGTTTGCGTCCTTATGAAGTGGTTGCTTTCCAATGGAGTTGCCACACTGTAAAATCCAAAGGAGCTGACCCTGTACACAGCGAGTGGCTCAACACTGACCCAACTTATCCGAGCTTCAGATTCGCAGAATCCCTATACAAGCAATTAGGAAGCGAGGGAACTATATTCATGTGGGCAACCCACGAAAATACGGTACTACGGGATATCTACTTCAAGATGATAGAGCAAGGATACGATAATCCTGAACTATCAGCTTGGTTGAAGGACATAGTCAAATTCGATAAAAACACACTTGGCAAACTAGTTGATATGAATAAAATGACATTGGAGTTTTATTTCCATCCAAAGATGAAAGGAAAGACCTCTATAAAGTCTGTATTGCCCGCAGTACTATCAGCTACCAAATCTCCGAATATAGAGAAATGGTTGCGAGAATTTACACCTGATTTAAGTTTACTCAGCAGAGACGAAGATGGCACCATAGAGAATCCATACAAGAATCTACCAAATGATAATGGTATAAACGTAAGTGAAGGTACAGGTGCAATGCGAGGTTATACCGAGTTACTCTATGGTGATAGTAGTAAAAAAGCAGATTATGAAACTGCTCTACTCCTCTATTGTAAACTAGACACTCTAGCTATGGGCATAATATGGGAACATTGGGAGACTTTGGTGTGAGTACAGATATTATACAAGTAAAAAAATGATTGGCTAGAGTTCTTAATATAATACTGGCTTGGTTTCGTTTAATAATCAACAATTTAAATCAATTCCTCAAAGGAGTCTAATTAGCTTCTCTGCATCATCAAGTCCTTTTTTATCAATGTCAAGTCTAAAATGCATTAGTGCATTTCTATATTTTAATGCACTATTAAGTAGAGTAATAAATGTTTTTTTATCCAGCCGCTCTAGACCTATTTCATTCCACTTTTTAGAATACACTGTTATATACTGTCCAAATTCTAGGTTTTCTGAATTAGAAGGCAGCTCTTTATTCAGGTTTGAACTATCTATTTTTTTTAGTACTATACCATTGTCATCAATTCTTTTTCTAAGAGCATTTTCAAGAGATTCAAATACCATAAAACGTTTGGAGTATTCTTCAAGCGCATTTGCAACAACTCTCGGTGTTATCAAGTAAGAATAAATTTTACCCTCCTTTAAAAGGATTGCAGAGTGATTATGAAGTTTAATCATAGTCTCTTGAAGAGATGTCTGCATATCAACCTCAGGGAGTCTATTCTCTTTAAAGTATTCTTTATCCATAGTATCTAGTCTCTTATCAGGATTTTTGATTAACCATTCAAATATTTTCTTTCTTCTATATAGCCCATTATTTTTAGTTCCACCATTAATAATAGGTAAAAGTGAAATATCGTCAGACAACATTCTTGTATATACCTCAGTAATTCCAGCTGAACTATCAACTGTAATTAATTCGCGGAAGAAAGGTCGGATAGATTCAATTTTTTGTATCATTAATCATTAGTCCAATCTTTATTAAACAACATTTTTATCACATACATTTTATAGATGTATTGTAAATTTACTATTTCATTCTTAGTTACACAAATTTCTGATTTAGTTAACTACTACCCACTCAACTCTACTTAAACCTAATCCCACTAAAAAAGGGCAAGCGAAACACATAGTAATGGTTCTCTATCTTGTACTCAGGTCTATTTTTTACATACCATTCCTTTCCTTCGTCATTAACACAAAGAGAGTAGTAGGGACTTCGATCTAATTTAAAATATGTACGTTTATTATAGCGTCCGATCATTTCTTCAGTAAGCATTTGTTTGATTTTTTCTACAGCTTCTCTTTCAGTCAAAGGTTTTTCAAATGAAAAACTTTTGACTATAAAAGTTCTTATGGGGTGAACAAAACCAGAATATATAACAGGTTCTGCAATCCTTTTATCATATATCTCTTGGTCTATCTCTACAGCAGTGGCTAATAGTTTCTCAGTTATTCCAAGAGCATCGAAATACTCAATTGGAATACTGCTATTTAGCTGATCCCATTCTTTGCGCTTATTATATAGTTTATTGAAGTTAGAAGTTTTCATCAGTTTTATCAATCGTTTAGTACCAATCGCATTTCTATAATGATCCTTATACTTATCAGAATAGTGCTTGATTAAACTATGTGTTGTGGGGTAAAGTGAATGTGCTTTACTGGTTTGTTCGTGTTGGTTAAACACTTCAAATGGTAAATTAAACATTTGGGAACTCCTTTTATTAAAATTTAAAAAGAGTATCAAGGGAAGAGGTTTTTGCTTTTAACAGCCATATCGCCTTACCACCGTAGCATTTAATTAGCTCGGTTGGTACTCATTTAAGAGTTCTTGATACATTATTTATTACGCTATCTATTACGTTAATTTTTCTATATTGTTACAACTCTGAAGTAATTATAATATTATGTGCCATCTCAACTCATCCAAGTTTGAATTTTCACCCTTGTATCCGTGTATATAAATTATGTGTTTCATTAGTCTTTTCTCGCTTCTCTATCTAAATAGATACTCATTCCGTAACGTCTTAATTCAAAATACATTCTATTAATTGTATAAGTTATTTTTTACTAAAACTAACTATATTAATTAGGACTTACACAACAGCATAGTGAGAAGATTGCCATACCCGATCTTCGCACCTGTGCGGTTATATGTTTCATTGCGCCTTGGGTCGTAGCGTCCGAGGTAAGCACCTGTGCGGTTGAATATCTCTAGTTTACCTGCTCGCTCTTTGATGACCCCAAGCAATGCACCCCTGCTATCTTTTAGTATTTCTTTAGGCATCCTTCACACCATTACTTGATTTAACCAGAAATATTTTGTCTCGATTTAAGTCTTTCAACAACATAGCTTCTAGATTGAATTCATCAGTAATCATTTTTGAAACAGCTATCATTCCTTTATTATTCAATCCACTTAGTTCAATTGTAACAGACTTTTCGTTGAATATTCCTCCATTATCACTTTGGTATTCACCTGTAAAGAATTTACCAACTGAGAATGTACCTACATAATGTTCATTGTTACTAGCTTGATACCATTTATTCCCATTCGATTTAATTTTCGCGGAGAACCAGGTCATTATTATATTTGTCCAGACATCTATTTTGTTAGTCTCTGTAGGAAATACTATTATACAACTTTGGGAAATGCTTAAATCAGATGCCCCTTCAATCAAATTGAATTTATCATCTATTAGATATTGTGAGTTCTTAGTACTAAAGCTATTCCTATTGTCTTCACATTCTTTTAGGAATCCACCTTTTTGAATAACATGTCCGTTAGGTATTTTTTCAATACCACTTGGGTGGAAGTATTTCAACCCCTTAATATTCTTAATTGTATTCATTATACTGTACTAATGCTTTTTCGAAGTGATCGAAATTACTTTTTAAGTTCTTTCATAATATTTTTAGTTGCGGATAATTGTCTGTATTGTAAAAAATTATTTAATACTAAGTTAGAATTTGCAAATGATACTTGCCCACTTAGTTTTTCCAGTTTGCTATTTTGAATATTTTGTAAATTAAGAGCCTTATCTTGTTTGTTCAATAGTTTTGACATTGATTGTAATTGAAGCTCTTGATTTTCAGCGAGTGTGTTTAAACCACTACTAATTCTTGCAAAACCATCCTCAATCTTTTCTGTTAAGTTAGAAATTGATAGTTGAATATTATCTAAAGAAGTTAAAGATCTGTTTTCATATTCTGAAAATAAAAAACCAAGTTCTTCAAACTGTAGATAAACTTTATCATAAAAGATTAAATTATTTTCTCTGAAATATATTAACATTAAATTTCTTAGACTTATTAGTGCATTAACATCAAAGTATAATTTTAATACTTTATTGATTGACTTAATGAAGTTCCTATTAAACTCTTTAAGCCCAGTTAAAGTGTTATAATAAGCTAGTTCAGTATAAGTTGTTATTCTATTTTCTAATGGAAGTGAAGGGTCGTTAATTACGCCTTTAGCTATTGATGTTTGGTATTCCTTATCAATATCGAATATACTCTTATCAATTGCTTCTTCCATATTATATACTTTCTTTTCTCTTAGAACATCTATATGGTTTTTAAGGTTATCTATATATTTTTCAATGTGCTTGTCAATTCGAATAATAGATCTTCTATTATCTTCACTCAACTTTTCAGATAAAGTTGTAAATAACTCATGATCCAGGGTTTGTATTTCATTACTTTTTATAAATGAATCAAAAGCTAATTGGCTTTCGTTAAACTCAACAATCTCATTTTTTATTGAAGCATCACTTTTCAAGTCATTAATTACATAATTGTTAAACCTACTAAGATATGAAGGTAATTTTTCATTTTGGTAAGCTACATAATTGGCCCATGCCTTTTTTAAATTATTTTTATATATCCATTCATCTGACCCTTTTGTAGTGAGGTCGTAATTTAATTCATTATGGAATTTATATTTATCATCGTAACCATTTTTACTTTTTTCAAACAATACACCTTTTTTTAAGTTTTCAAATATTTCTTCTTCATTTTTTCCAATTTTGGATTTTAACTCATCCAACGCTGATTTCTTATATGTAGCAGCATCATTTTGAATTTTTTGTTTTGCATTTTTTTCAGTGTTCTTTTTATCCTTACTCTTTAGAATTAGTAGCACTGGTAAAACAAATACTAAATAAATAGCAATTGCATTTGGTAAATTTTTCATCATAGCACCAAGAATGAATGGTACGATTAGGGATATTAGAATTATCCTATTCCATTTATTCATTTTCTTTTTTTCTTTGATTTCCATTTTATCCTTTCCATTCTTTTAAAAATTTTCCTAATAAAAAAAGTACTTCATCTATATTTGTAAATAATTCTCGACTCTTGTTATCTTTTGATACTTTAAGCCCATTGATATACTCTATGTAATGATTAGCAATCTTTAATTGGTTTTCAGTTGGTGAATTAGAGATAACGAATTTCAAATTATCTTCTTTAGGTTCATTTCTAAAAGCGAATGCTCTAACCACATGCTGATCTACAATTGGTTGGTTGTCACTTGAAAGATATTTCCCAAATTGTTTAAAGACTATAGACTTATCTTTTTTCAGATATTCATCATCAGAGCAGATTCCATTAACAATTTGTCTTATCTTTAACAAATCACCTTGTTTCCACGCTAATGAGTATAATAATTTAGTTAATGGATCCTCACTTTTAAAATTAATATAGTATTTACCATCACTTTCTTTAGTTAATATATTTTCAGATTTTAACTGGTCAATTTCTTTTTTTGTTATATAGAAATCAATCTTTCTATATAGTTTCCTATCAAAATCCTTTTTCAAATTTTCCTTTATCAACTTTGACTTTTTTCTGAATACTTCTATACTAATATCATCTATAGTTTCCGCAGATTCAATTAATCTAAAAACTTCTTTCGTTACTTTTATGGGTATTTCTAATTCTAACATATTATTGATTTCCAAGTTGTTTAATTCTATCTTCTAATATGCCTAGATTTAATTGATCGGCTTCTTTAAGTATTTTTTTCTCTGATTTGAACCTCCTAATTAAAGGAATTGGCATAAGTCTATATACAAAAATATAACCCCAAAATAATGTTTTAGCTAATGAACTTTTTATGATTTTTATTTTATATCCTTTACGAGTCATTTTTTTAGCTTCATCATAAGTTATAAATTCTAAGTTCTTAAGCTCTCTGAAATATTCATCAGGTAAATCTTCAAACATACTTCTAATGTGAATCATTGACTCTTTTGTGAAGTTTGCATCTTTTTGTTTGCAAAAATCATCTATTAACTCTGCATCCATAATCACCTCGATATTTTAAAAATATTAATAATAGTATATCCCCTTCCATTTATTAAATTAGCATAATTAGTGGAATTTTAAAAGTAATTTGAAATATATGTGACATTTATACAGGCTAGTTTACTTGTAATCCAATATCTCTTTGATTGTCATATCTTCGTAGCCTTCGTGCGAGTCTGCCTTTAAGCTTTCCCAATTTGTCTTTACTTCTTGCAGCTCCTCAAGCGTTAGACCTGTTAAGTCTTTCATCTTTGTCGAAAATTTCCCTTCGGCTTCTTCTTTCATTTCATTTTTTGATTTGTCGCCTTTTAATGCGTCTTTGAATGAGTTTCTCATTTGCTCCTTAACTAATTCATCGATTTGTTTACCATAATTTTCGGTGAACTCTTTCTTTGTCATTTTATATGCTGCAGGGTCGCCACAAGCTATAAATAAAACTGACATAACAAATAACATCAATAACTTTTTCATCTCTCTCACCCAATAAATTTGTTTGTAAATAACTAATACAAACTTCGGGTATTTATTTTTCTCATACCATAGGTGAAAAGCCCCATTTTGTAAAATAGGGGTTAATGAGTATTAGTGTAATTGCTTTATTTATTTGACATTGTGAAAGTCGTGGTATCTGATTCACTGTGTATAGCACAGCTAATACCAAGTAGAGTTGTGTAGTTTTTGATTATAGTTAGGCCTATTCCGTTGCCTATCTCGTTGTGGATTATTTCAGAGTTGTTGAACTTCTCAATTGTTTCGATGGGCATTGTCTTGCCTTTGTTGGTGATATTTAATTCCCAAACTTCATTATTTTGGGTTGCGACTATCTTGATTATTGAGCCATTATTGCCATATCGAACGGCATTTTGCAGCAGATTATTAACTATCGCTTGTAGTAAAAGTCTATCCGTCTCTATTGTCATGTCTGCTACGGATTGCTCTATCATTATATCTTTATCTGGTAGCTCATTTACGAATAAATCTACTGCTTCTGCAATTACTTCTCGTAGGAGGACTTCTCTTATAATTGGAGTTATAGTACCTGTTTTAGTCTTCGCCCAATGCATTAGGTTGTCGGTGAACATTTCCGATTTTTTCACTGTCTTGCTTAGCTGTTGCAAGTATTCTTCCTTTCTCTCGCTGGATATATTGTTGCTCATTATCATCTCTATTACCCTACCTGTAGTTATTAGGGGACTACGCAAATCGTGGGCGATATATGAGTAAAGTTGCTCTTTGTTTTTCGTAGATTCTGTCAGCTGAGAATTCAGTGCTAATACTTCTGTGTTCAATTTTTTCATTTTCCTATTGCTGTATATCATATACACTACAAATAGGATTATTATGAATAGTATAACTATCAATAGGTTTTGAGAATCGTTGTAACTGATTATCTGGTCAGCTTGATTGTGGATGGTTTTAGTCTTCTTTTTGCTCTCGTGCAGCTCGAGTAGCTCGGATAGTCTATTCTGCGTTTCTAGTCCTATTATTGAATCTTTGAGAAGGTAATATGATGTCTGATAGGCAATTGTACTATCTTTGTTGTCAGTATGGTAATAGTAATTGAATAAGGTGTAGTATAGTTCCATTCTCTCATTAGGGTTGATTTTATCATCAATATCAAGATTACTGATTTTACTTACGATAATACTCATCGTGCTATCCAACTCCGTTGATTTACTAACCTCCGAGCTGTCTATTAGTATTCGCAATCTGGGTATTAGTAGCTTGTCCCATTTCTTATTAGCAGCGAAAAGTTTTTTGTAATAATAAACAGAATCTAAGTAAATGAGCGATTGGCTAAAGTGCTTTTTTCTTCTTTCTATCTCGGTTAATGTTTCGAAAGCAATTGCTGCTTCGGAATAGTTGCCATTGCTATTTGCTATATTCTTGCTTCTATTAGCATGAAGTGTTGCTTTTTGCAAATCACCAAGCTCCAAATATAACTTACTCATCGAATTTTCACTCATCATTATCTGGTCACCATCTACTAACCGATAATTCAACTCCAATGCTTCGAATAGATATTGCTCAGCATTTTTGTAGTCCTTTTGTAATAGGTATATATCGCCTATAAGTCTTTTTGTATTTGCTTCGTGAACGAATTTAAAACTAGAGTTTTCAGGCTTATTTTTATTCATTCTATAGTCTAGTTTCTCGAATAGTTTTACGTGTTCTTCTATATTATGGAATTCGTGGTTCTCATATAGTTCTTGTTCCACTGGCATATAGGGGACAGAATCAATAGTATTGAGTGATTTAAAGTAATAGTTCAGCGCCAAATCATAATAACCCTTTGCTCTTTTTATATTGCCCATCTCTTCGTAGCTGGAGCGTAGCCCGCGGAAGTCTTTTAATTTCGAGCGGAGGTTGAGTGATTTCCACTGATAGTCTTCGGCACTATCGAGTTTGTTTTGGATTATGTATATGGTCGAGCGTATATCTAGCTCTTTGGCTAGTAATCGCGGTTGGTTTATAGTTTTGGCTAGTCTGATAGCCCAATCAGAATAATACACAGCGCTATCGTTTCTAAAATTGCGATAATCCCAAGATAGATCTATCAGATGTTCCAAACGAATAGAGTCATTATCGGTATTTTGCGCTATATTCTTATGATGCGAAATCGTAGCTGGTTTCTCATTTGCTATTAGCGAAATAGCAGTTAGGAATATTAGACTATATGATATTATTTTCGAAAGCAATTTTCACCAGTTTTATGATTTTATTAGTTTCGAACTTTTCCATCATATTCGATTTATGAGTTTCCACCGTTTTGACTGAGATGAATAGAACTTCAGCTATTTCGTTTGCAGTAAGCCCTTCCGCTACTAACTTCAGTATTTCTATCTCTCTAGGTGTTAGTTTATCCTTGAGCGACATTTCGCTTATTTCCTCATTCATCGCATCTTTTAGAAGGAGCTTGGTAGTAGCCTTGCAAATATACTTTCCACCTTCTGCGACTATTTGTATAGCTTCTTGTAGCTCTTCTTTGCTTGAACTCTTCGTTATATATCCTGTTGCTCCATTATCGAAAGCTCTGCGAATTAGTATTGGATTGAAATTACTGGAAAGAAACATAACGGGTGGGTTGGACTTCGATTTTGATATGTCTATCAGCAGATCTATCCCTTCTTGATTTGGAAAGAACATATCCAAAAGTACTAAATCAAAGTTATTGCTTTCCACTAAACCGAGTACGGAATTACTGTCATTTGTAACCTTAATATGATTACCACTAACAGTTAGCAAATCGGAGACTAAATCCGTTATTATTTTCTCGTCATCTGCTATTAAAATTCTCATACTAATCTTACTATTTTAGTTATTTCTCAGTTTCAATACAACAAATATACTAATTATATTAGTGAGTCTTTAAGAAGCCACCTATGAAACAGCTCTACTCCACTACTGTAAATTCGATACATTAGCTATGGTTATTATATGGGAACACTGGGAGACTCTACTACGAAGCTAGTATGAGATGCAATTATAAATAAATAAATACGTTTTTAAAACAGTATCAAGAACACTTTCAAAATATTTTGCTTGAAAAACATGAAATTCGCCATTTACTTCTATTGGTTCAGTTTCTATTCATTTTTGATTTTTATATGCGTTCGGGACAGGAACTTCTAATTTATTACATAATAAATAAGTACATAGATTTTCAAATGAGTCTTGATGTGATTCATCTTTAACACCAAATCCATTCCAACTAAAGTTTATTTCGTTCATAAAAGTAAAATTGTTAATTCCTAAAAAAATCTTATCTACCCACAATATAATAAAGTTTTTAATGTATTCTACAACGTATTTAGCAAATTGAATTTGGTTTATAATCGTGGTCATATATCACTCACTTAGAATCTAAAACAGCAACTACATTTGCTTATTTGAATATGTCTTGCTATTACATCTTCACCCTGATTCTCTTCCATCGGTGTAATCTAATTTCCATCCCAAGTATTTCTCTATTCTTTAACCTACTAGCAGCAAACCCCATTAAACTTCATTATTACCATATCATTATTAGTATGAAAAGGTGTAAAATTTACAAAAGATGTCAATTCGTAAACGATACGTTTACACTTAGAAATTTACATTAGGTAATTTTGCTTTTCTATTGGTTTAAAAGTTCAGTGAAGCAACTAATTTTGAACTTTCGGTCAGACCGTAAGATATTTTCAAATTATTTTCTTAATTTAAGCAGGTTAGATTAATATTTGTTCATTTGTGAGACGTTTTAGGTGTTCATGTGTCTCTATAGATATGATCAATACAAAAATGAAAAAACTATTATTATACATTAACAGAGGATCATCCCATGAAAAAATTACTATTTACGATATTAGCAACAATAATGCTAATAACAACAGCTCTATCAAGTGCTGAGATAATTCCTGTTTGGAATAAAGTAAACGAAGCTGGTGAAATTCATGATATGGAATTTCTAAGTGGTGAAGACCAATTTATATTACTTGCTGGTACCGCAGAAAAGAGTCAAATACAGATAAGACAAACACAAACTGGCGAATTGGTTACAAGCTATCCTATGACCTCATTTGCTAAACCCAAATTAGCTATTACGCCTGACAGTAATAGATTTGTGTTAGTTACTGGTGGAACTGACAAAATAGGAGCAACAATAGAGCTTAGAAATATTGAGAATTTCAGTTTGATAAATAAAGACTCTCTAATAAATTCCAAGGATGAAATCTCAGGTAAAGATTTATTTTATAGATTTAATCAAATAGAATTAGACCCAATCAGACCACTAGTGTATGTGATTTTAGAACGAACAAATTTCACCACTACGCTACCAAAAGATTCGACATTCCTAATAGTATATAATTACGAAACAATGCAGAGAGAAAGAGATTTAACACCTTTGGGATTTGGAGCAGAACATTTATCACAAATTGCAGTTTCAAACGATGGAAAATACTTAGCTACATTGAACGATGGGAAAGCATATCTGAAAGTATTGGATTTGGAAACATATCAAACGGCAAGATCTGTGAAGTTGTATGACGAAAAATTACCAAATTCAGATTGGTGGTGCGAGTCCAAAGACATAGAATTTTCTAAAATAAATAGTGATGAAATATATTTTTCGGGAACGTATCCTGGGGAGGGGATTGAATCTGGCCAGAATGGATTATACAAATATTTAATTGATTCTGATACAGTAAGTTTGGAATTTGAATACAGTGGGAAATTTATTGTTTTTAACCTAGGAGAAAATATTTATATTAATAGTGGAGGAAATGATAAAATATTAACTTTTTTAAACAGCAAATATAGTATAGTAGTTGATAAAGATAAATTGAATTTCCCTTCATCAATCAAAGTAATTTACTCAGAAACAAACAAATCATTTATTGGAACTTCTATTTTTAATTCTGGTTCTATTAAATACGACAGCCAAACAAATGTAAAATTTGAATACGAAGATGAAATATTAATTAGCCCTAACCCAACAAATAGTATTGTTAACATATCAATTGAATGCCAAGAGCCAATAATTAATTATCAGATTAATAATACTGATGGTAT
>JAGXGG010000024.1 GCA_024636855.1 Ignavibacteriota bacterium
AAATCATTGGTTCCAGAATACATGCATGTAGAAATACACGGTCATCATGGCGGAAACCCTGTAATTGCTGCTATTGATAGCCCAGGTGTTAAAGCGGCATCTATTTCATTAGAGACTGCATTTGGATACAAAACAGTTAATATGAGGGAAGGTGGATCTATTCCAATTGTAGAAATGTTCCAAGCTGAATTGAATGCTCCAGCTGTACTAATGGGACTTGGTTTAGATGGGGATAATATCCACTCACCAAATGAGAAATTTAACCTTAGTCATTATTTTGGTGGGATTAAGGCTTCGGCACTTTTCTTAGAAGAGTTTGCTAAAGTATCTAAATAAAAGCGAATATAATATTAGAGCTATTTATTATAAGCCCTTATTACAAGGGCTTTTTTTTTGACTAATTATAATAGAATTACAGATTATTCAATATTATTCTTATATTTATAATCTTGTTAGAAAACCAATTAAATAGAATATAATATGAAAAGAATCAAATCTAAAATATCAACTAGTTCACCTGATTACAAAGAAAATTACGAGTATAATACTCAATTAGTTAAACAATTGAAAGATAGGTTTTCAGAAATCAAATTAGGGGGTCCTGAACGCAGTAGAATTAAACATACTGAACGTGGTAAGTTATTAGTCAGAGATAGAATAAAAAAATTATGTGATAAAAACACTCCGTTCTTAGAAATTGGTGGTTTTGCAGGATATGATCTATATGATAATATGGCACCTTCTGCTGGAATGGTAGCTGGTATTGGAATAATAAAGGGTGTCGAATGTATGATTGTAGCTAATGATGCTACTGTCAAAGGTGGTACATATTTCCCAATGACTATAAAGAAGCATATAAGGGCACAGCAAATAGCCATGAAAAATCACCTACCTTGCATTTATCTTGTGGATTCTGGCGGTATATTCCTACCATTTCAATCTGAGACTTTTGCAGATAAAGAGCATTTCGGAAATATATTCTATAATCAAGCTCAAATGTCAAAGATGAGAATACCACAGATAGCAGTAGTTATGGGATCTTGTACAGCTGGTGGTGCTTATGTGCCTGCTATGAGTGATGAGACTATAATGGTACGTAATCAAGCCACTATATTCATTGGTGGCCCGCCATTAGTGAAGGCTGCAACTGGCGAAGAAGTTACAGCTGAAGAATTGGGTGGGGCAGAGGTCCACACTAAAATCTCGGGGGTAGCCGATCATCTTGCTGAAAATGATGATCACGCACTTCAGATTACTCGAAATATAGTTGAAAACTTCGATGAACGTACCAAATACCATATCAAACGAGATAAGATAGAAGAGCCATATTACGATATGAATGAGCTTTACGGTATTATTCCGAAGAATATAAGAACACCGTTTGACATTAGAGAAGTAATAGCAAGAGTAGTTGATGGTAGTCGATTCCAAGAATTTAAAGAGAATTATGGTAAATCATTGGTTACAGGTTTTGCTAGAATTATGGGTTATCCAGTTGGAATTATAGCTAATAATGGCGTTTTATTTTCCGAATCTAGTTTGAAAGGAGCACATTTTATTGAATTGTGTTGCGTAAGAAAGATACCATTATTATTCATGCAGAATATCACTGGTTTTATGGTAGGTAAGAAATATGGGCATGGTGGAATAGCAAGGGATGGTGCTAAATTAGTACACGCTGTTGCAAACGCTAATGTTCCCAAAATGACTATGATAGTAGCCGGTAGTTACGGTGCAGGTAATTACGCAATGTGCGGTCGTGGATATGACCCTAATTTCCTTTGGATGTGGCCAACTGGTAAAATATCAGTAATGGGAGGAGAGCAAGCTGCAGGAGTGTTAACTGATGTAAAAATTAAATCCCTAGAAAAATCTGGGAAAAAATTAACTGAAGAAGAAATAAATGCTATAAAACAACCAATTATAGACTTATATGAATCACAAGCAACACCATATTATTCATCAGCACGCCTTTGGGATGATGGAATTATTGACCCTATTGATACAAGAAATATCATTGCAATGAATATTTCAATTTCACTAAACAAAGATATAGAAGACCATCAATTTGGTGTATTTAGGATGTAAATATGAGAATATATGTTCTTATATTTATATTGTTTGTTAATAGTTCATTTTCTCAAGATATTCCCAAGGAAAGATTGACTAATTGGTCTAATGTTGGTTCGAAAAATCAATTACCTTCTGATGTTAATAAAATTGATTTTCAACAAACAAAGGAGGAACTGAATCTTTCAGACGATGAAACAATTAACTATATAATTGAAAATCTAAACTTCGGTTTTAATGAAATTTACTTCAAAAATGGATTCTATTTATTTACCTCTCCGATAGTCTTGAAGGATAGCATCACAATAGTAGGTGAATCATCTGAGAATACAATTATTGAGTTTGATCTAGGAGGAAAATATCATCTCTTCTCATCAATAGGTAGTTCTAATAAGGACACGACTGAACTATTAGCAATTTTGAAATCAGGAACTAACTCATTTAATATTGATAATCATAACCTCAAAAAGGGTGATTTTATCTATTTATTCGATGAAGATGATGAAAAAGTTACTTCTGATTGGGCAAAACATTCTTCTGGTCAAATAATAGAAATAGAATCTAGTACAAATAATCTTGTTATATTAAATTCAATGTTAAGAAGAGACTACGAGTTTGAAAATAATCCGAGAATTGTAACTCTAAATTTGAGAAAGAATATTGGTATTTCTGATATTACAATAATTAGGAAAGACCAAACTGAATCACAAACGAGTAATATTTACTTTGAATACGTAAAAGATGCTTCTGTTTCTTGTGTTAGAAGTTTTAATTCAAACTTTGCTCATATAACAATTGCTAAATCTTTGAACTGTCAAGTTAAAGGTTCTTACTTCCAAGATGGATTTGATTATGGAGGTGGTGGAAAAGCTTATGGAGTTATGCTCCAGTTCGCAACTAGTGAATGCTTAGTGTATAATAATCAATTTAACCACCTACGTCACTCTATGATACTCCAAGCCGGTCCTAATGGTAATGTAATTAGTTATAATTTCTCTAAAGATCCATATTGGACAGATGTTTCATTACCTGCAAATTCGGCAGGAGATCTTGTACTACATGGTAATTATCCCTACTCAAATCTCTTTGAAGGAAATACCGTACAACATATTGTAATTGATGATTCTCATGGTCAAAATGGAAAATATAATACATTCTTAAGAAATAGGGCAGAGTTGTATGGTTTATTTATGAATCCAGGAACTCCAACTAATAGTCAGAACTTTATAGGAAACGAGATAATAAATACTGGCTTTTTAATGGGAAATTATTTTCTAAGTGGTAATGACCATTATGAATATGGTAATAATGTGAAGGGTAATACAACTCCAGATAATACTGATAATATTAATTTAGAATCACTTTATTTGACTGAGAAGTTGGATTATTATAGTATATCAAATTGGCCTCCAATTGGTTTACCTAATAAAATTGGAACTAAAATAATTGAATCAGAAAACTCAAATTCAAACGAATTATTAACTGCATGTGAATTAAGTATATCGAATGTAAGAAACGAATTTATAAAACCTAATTATTTAGTTTATCCAAACCCAATTAAAAGTAATAACAAATTTATATTAGAATCTGATTATTTATTCAATCAAGTAAAATTGTTTGATATAAAAGGTAATCTAATATTTGAAATGCTATATAATACTAATAAATTTGAAATCGATGTTTCTAATTATCTAAAAGGCATATACATACTGTTGATAAATGAGGATTCACAAAAATTAATTATTGAATAATTATGCCCTGGGATGAAAACTTCTGTGAATTTCTTTTAGATATTGGTTATCAATATGTGTATAAATCTGTGTTGTAGAAATATCTGAATGTCCTAGCATTTCTTGTACTGCTCTCAAATCTGCTCCACCTTCAAGTAGATGAGTTGCAAATGAATGCCTGAACGTATGGGGATGAACATTTTTTTCTATATTTGTCATTTTAACATACTTATCAATTATTTTCCAAATCCCCATTCTACTTAATTTACCACCTCTAGAATTCAAAAATAGTTCCTCAGTATTTTTGTTCGAGTTTTTCAGATGGAACCTGACTTCTGACAGGTATTGTTTTATATAATTCAGTGCACTTGAACCTATTGGAACTATTCTTTCTTTTGAGCCCTTTCCAAATACTCTGATTATCCCTTCATCAAATATTATATCTCTTTCTTTTATTCCAGTTAATTCAGAAACACGTAAACCAGATGCATAAAGAGTTTCAAGCATTGCTCTGTCTCTAATACCAAGAGGTGTATGAATATCTATGGCATCTAAAATCAAAGATATTTCATAATATGAGAGTACATCAGGTATTTTTCTACTTGGTTTGGGTAAATCAAGTTTCTCTGTTTTATTATCAGGAATTACTTTTTTGTAATTGAGATATTTAAATAATTCTCTAATTGCCGATAAATATCGTGCTCGTGATGAGTTACTTAACCCTAATTCATATAGTTGGTTAAAGAAGTTTTCTAATAATTCAAGAGATATATCTTGATAGTATGATATACCATTATCATAAGTGAATTCTATTAATCTAGTTAAATCATTTTTATAAGAAGAAATTGTATTTTTCGCTAAACCTTTTTCTAATTCTATATAGTACAAGAAAGCTTTTAAATGCTTCGTTAAACTTATTGGTAATTCATTCTGATTAGATTTCATAATCAGTCTTGATTGATTTAGGTGCTTCCTTATATTGTATTCGCTTATGTCCCATACCGATCAGATTTTTAACAATTGTGAATTTCACTGTTTGTAAGTCCTTTACTGAAATACCTGAATCATCAAATTGACCATCCGAAATTCTATCTAGAATAACTTTTTGTAGTATTGCATCTAATTCATCACTAGTATAATTTCTAACGTGTGAAATAGCCTCTGCTGTATCACATAGCATAATCAAAGCTGCTTCTCTAGTCTTAGGTTTTGGACCAGGGTATCTGTAATCTTCTTCCAATACAGCTGATTGGTCATCAGCTTGTTCAAGGGCTTTATTATAGAAGTACTGAACCAAAGTAGTACCATGATGCATAAGTATTACATCAATCATTCTATTTGGTAATTTGTACTGTTTTGCTAATTCTACTCCATAATTGACATGATCAATTATGATTTTTGCACTCTTTTTGGGAGGCATAAGATCATGTTTATTTCCAATGTCTATTTGATTTTCTACAAAATATTCAGGCTTTTTCATTTTACCAATATCATGGAAGAGGCTACTAACCTTACAATATACTGGATTTGCTCCAATTGCTATCGCAGACCTTTCTGCTAGCATTGCCACATTCAAACTGTGTTGATATGTACCTGGTGCTATATCGCTCATTTTCTTCAATAATGGATGATCAGGATTATCATATTCTTTTAACTGTAAGTCCGTAGAGAAATTAGAAAATCTTTCTAATATAAATATCAACCCAAATGTAATAAGAGGGGAGAGTATTGAGTTAGCAGAAATAATTATAGAATTATTCAAAAGTTCGGTCAGATTCGAAGACCTTTCAAAATAGAATACTAATAATGGAAAAGCATAACCTAGAAATATAAAAGATATAGACTTGAACATCTGTGTTCTATTCTGTATATCCCTTACCGTATATGATGCAACTGCTCCAGCAAATAAATGTAATAAAGCTGTTGAGTAATCATTACCCCGAACACCAGCAACTAAAAGGGCTAGAGTAACAGTAAAATAAAAAGCAGTTCTAGAATCAAAAATAATAGCAGCCATCATTGAAAAAGCTGGTATAAATATTAAATATTCAATACTGAAAGTTGTATTAATTTCTAATGTAAGCCAAGATAATAAAGCAGTTGAAATAAAAATAATACAAAGGATTATTAATTGGAAATTATCCGTAAATATTCTGTTTCTTATATTCTTTAAATAGAATACTAACAATAGTAATATAAGTAAGGCATGTCCTAAGCTACCTAACAAAACAAATACTGAGTTAACTTGTTCTTCAGATGCATCTATTGAATTAAAATAAGATTTTAGAACTCTAACTTGTTTTTCTGAGAGCCTATCATTTTTTCTAACTAAAACTTGTCCTTTTGAAATTATTTCTTCATTTTTTGGAACATTATTTATAGCCAGTTTTACTCTTTCATTAGTGAGATTAGGTGAGAATATTAAATTTGGTTGTATGAATTTTATAATCTGAGAACTCATATCACCATTAATCTGATCGATAATATTTGATTTGAGTAAATTCTTTATTTTTTGCTCAACATCTTCAATTTGATAGACATTATCAAAATTCAATATAGCTTGTTCATTTTTATCATTAACTACATACAGAGAGGGATTATTGAAATCTGATTTATTCTTATCTATTATGCCTTTCGAATAATAGTCATTTAATGCTTCTTTTAGCTTTCTTTTTAATTTATTCTGATTTTCACTGTACTCTTTTTTTACGTTATCATCATAATTGTAATTTTTAAAAACGTAACTAGTATCAATAATTAATAAAATTTCTTGAGTCACCCTTTCATCAGTTCCCTTGATGACTTTAAAATTAGGATGAACTTCTGTCTTTATATCTGTCTCTTATACACATCT
>JAGXGG010000025.1 GCA_024636855.1 Ignavibacteriota bacterium
AGCGTCCCTTGATAACGGTTAAATAACCTAGATACTGTTCGACCAATTGGCAAGTCTTGTTTGATTGCATAGTAAATCACTCTCCTTTACTCAGTATTATTGACAAATCAGTAAAGAGAGTGATTTTAGTATTTAAAATTTGCTGATACTTACGAAACACATCAGTAGGATTTTTTGAAGTTCAGTTAGTAAGAAAGATAGAATTAGTAAGGTTTAGTAGGAGTGTTAAATATTAAGACTCAAATGTTTATTAGAAATAAACAATAATATTCAAAAAAATGAGTTACGGATATACTAAAAACATCATAGTAGGATATAACTTAAAAAGTTCTATTTAAATATAGATGGTATTAGCAATACCTTCGCAGAAACCCCATTTTCGTTAGATACTAAGCGCAGATGAATGAGTTATGCGAAAGATGGTAATGTCGGAGTGAACTTTTCCAGAAGGGTGATAATGAATGCCGAAATTAAAAGTGTTAAAAAGCGTAGCACATAATCTTGCTCATAGTTATCTGAGTCTAATGAATTACATAGATGGCGAATATACTGCTGAAAGACTCTTTCAAATAGCTAAGGATTCTGGGGAGAATCAAATTCATATTGACGTTTTAAACAAAATCATAAGGCCAGAGATATATAATACTCCAGAGATTCAAAAATCATTAATATACATGGAAAAATCTTTTGACAGTTTGATTAACCCAGAAAAAATTACTAGAGATTATATTAAGTCAGTTGAAATTAGAATTGCCTTTCATCTAGATCAAACAAGACCGAGCAAAACGGTCGAAGGGCTTGAATTACCAAGTTATGATTGTGTCTCTGAGATTACAGACATTAATGGTAAGGTACATTCGAAATCAGTAGTTGAATGGTGGAGATATTAAAGTTGATCAAAAAAGATTACCATCCTACGCCTAAATAGGGCTTTAACGCAACTTTGTCTTTATGAATGTAGTTGGGACGCTGCGGTAATCCCCGGGACGTTAGACGAAAGCCCAGTGCATGAATTATTTACCACAAGGTCTTTTAGGATAATAGTAGAATATTCGCTATACGAAAATATGGAAGGAAGTAAATGTATGGCGAATAAGAAATGGTCCATCACACGAAGAGAAAGAACATATCAAATTGAACTTATACATAAACCTTTCCTTGGAGTTATTACTATTCTCATTAACGATGAGATCATAGCAAAACACAGAGATTTCTTCGAAAATCGGAATGAATATCAATTTAGTGTTGAAGGATCAGATTGTTTTATTAGGCTGAAACCTAAAGGGCTTAAATATGATTACGAACTAGTTGTTGATGGTTATTCAATAGATTTTAATCACGGCTCTCTTTCTAAGGAAGAAGAAGAGTGGGCAAGAATTAAAACAATAGGCAAGAATAAATATATTTGGCGAGAAGGCTTTATCGTTACGGGTGTAAAGATGGCATTCTTCTTTACATTAATGTTCTCATTTTCAATGAGAAATGACTTCGACATTTATAGGTTTTTATTTCTCCTCGCATTTTCATTATTAGGATGGCCGTTCCTTGGTGCCTTGCTAGCTTATTTTAAATGGAGTGAGTATGAGAAGAAGTTTGATAAATAAGGGATGGGCCTTCGTCTAACAGAGGGTTTGCGGGAGAATATGAAGGAAGTAACGCGACATCATAAACCCTCGTGCGATATAGTCATTAATTATAGGTGAGGACACTATGAATGAGAATATCCGCTTGTTAACATCAAAAGATTATAGAATAAAGAAAAGTATGAGAGTATTAATCGTAATTACTACTTTGGTAATTGTAATAATCTCCGTGTTTTTTGCAATAATACCATTTCTCTTGGGTAAAGCAAATGATATTTTATTAACCATATCTTGTGTGCTTATCGGTTTTGGATTTGCAGCTTTTTTTATATACTTAGCTATATCCAGGTTAAAGTATAGAATAATGTTTGATAATGAAGGATTTAATATATCATCTATTAATAAAATAAAAAGAATTAACTATTCCAAGATCAATGGATTTATATATACCAGTATAACAGACTTGGTACTGTATTCATCAGATAAAAAAAGACTTGCTACAATTTATTCAGATACTGAAAACTTTGACGAGATATATAAATGGGTTAAAGAAAATTACAATAATTTTTTTGAATAGATATATTCCAGTGCCTACATCGCATATCAGTGAATTCTCAAAATCTGTGATATTATGAATGTAGTACCCAGACTTCGGCAATCCCCAAAACCTCATTCAGATTATTCCTAGTTCGTGTTCTATTGAAGAATTTACTAGCTACTGGATTGTGAAAGTAAATTAAGAGGTTAAAATGATTTGGTCTAAATTAAGGAAGAAAATTAAGGAGTTTATCACTCCTGAGCTAAGAGATAGAATTGATATACATAGTACACGATATCATGATGCTCATGATAACTATGGTGAAGTATGGATAACTTTAGATGGCAAAAAGGTTTTAGGAGGGGGATATTATCATTGGTATATGACCCCTATCCCACAAGAATTGCTAACTAACAAATATATTAAAAGTGGCTATCATAAAGACTTTTATTCGCCACGGATTGAATCAGATGAAGTAAAGAAGATTATGGAATTAGGCATTCATGAAACAACTCATATAACCGAGGTATTAGAAAATTATATAAATACCCCATTTAAGGACAGCTTAGAATCAAATAACCCAATCTACAAAGCATTTGCTTTAATCGACAAGAGATTAGGTCGGAGAAGATTTATGAACATAGATATAAGTAGTGAAAAACATTCGTTAGTTAGGTTATTTTACGAGTTGCGGAGAGATTGTTTTAAAATTCCTGAACACTAATCTCATATCCACTTCTAGGCAGGATACTGCTTCACATAATTCTTAAACCCATTAGTATAAATGCCGTCCAACCTCTATGCAGTTGGACGGCATTTCGTAGGATACTGCGAAGTTGGAGAAAACGTTTTATGATGTATTAGCATTGACGTTCCCCTCATATTTGCCATACTTGTTGGCGTAGAAATGTTATAGTATCAGTTTCAGACCCAAGGAGCAAAATAAAGTTAGACAATGAGAATTAGATATGACTATAGACCTTATACGAACCAGTATGAATGAGGTCTATAGTAAGTACAAATAACGAATTTCGCGAAATATAAGTTATGTGAAATCAGTGAAAAAAGGGTGATTTTTTTGAATCGCATCATAAGTAAGACTAACTGGAAAATTGAAAAATCTGAATCCATAATTGGCTTCCAAACCACTGGAGGTGGTGATTGGGAAGTATGGGATAGGTATTTAACTATAGACGGTGAAAAGGCATACCATATTGGAAACGTTTGCGGAACATGTTCATTCTTTTTTGAACGTTTGGGTGGGGCAAACAAAAGCGTTTCTCCGAAAGAAGTAACTAAGGAATTAAGTACAGGATTAAAAGGTTTAGATCAGGGATTTTTAAAAAAGGTATCAAAGATTATACCAGCAGGGGACTATTTTATTTCGCTTTTAAATATTGCGCCAACATTGTGTACAATCGGTGGTGAAAATGATTATTTTGCTAATGAACAAGTAAAATTATGGGGTATTAATGGATTTTGGGGGTTTCCACATCATCCTAAAATTCAATATTATCGTGGAGAAACAAAAAAGATATCTGAATTTGAAATGCTTTTTGAATTTATTATTCCTATGTTCCCTCAAAGATGGTTGGACCAAGATACTGTAAATAAGTTTGTAAAACATATTGAAGAAAGTGTTTCTCCTACTGCTATTGCACTGTCGGTTTTAGATATAAAGGAACCTGGAGATTGGAAAGAAGAAATAGATGTGACAAGTCATTGGTGCCTGGCACATTATATAATCGATGGGCATCATAAGGTCTTTGCATCAGTACTTTCTAATAAACCGATTACTTTACTTTCTTTCCTTGCATTAGACAAAGGAGTTTCAAATCCTAAAAATATCAAACAATTAGCAGAAAAAATTTTATAGTATTCTTTCGGGCCCACTGACTTCACATAACAAGGCATTACGACAACTTTGCAATATGCATGTGGTTGTGACGCTACGGTAATGTCCAGACGTTATGTGACATTTCCTAAGGGGGTTACTAAGTGTATTTTTCTAATCTGAACATAAAAGATATCTCGCATAATCAAGAGAAGTTCGTTCGACTCTTGGCTGACTTGTTAATACATTTCAAGGACCTTCAAATTGAATCTTCTGAAACATTGGCTAAGATAATTGAGGATAAAGCATCTAAATTTCTGGAACTTACTATTCCTCATAAAATAGATAAGGAGATCGAAATAACCATCGCTGTGTACGACGAAGAGATTATAGTTTTCTACTGGACTGGTCACACTCACTTTGATCCTAGCCCTTTTGAGGAAGATGAAGGAGATTATTGGATAGAAGATGCAGTCGGGTTTATTTCAGAACTACTTCAAGGAAATTTTGAAATAGTTACAACTTTCAAGGGAGATATTCCAACCAAGGTAGTAGTATATTATCTAACAGAAAACGGCGAAAAAGAATTGGTCTCCTCTACTCGAAATCTCAACATAGCAACTTTTAATCCACTTTTAAATAAACGAAAAGTTGTTAAACGAGTAAGTTATAGATGTGAAAACGTCACATAGCACGCAGTTCTCACGGTTCATAGATGCATGCTGTAGGGAACTGCAGACGTTATGTGAATGGATTATCGTCAGTTCACTATTCTTATAACCTAGTAGAAATGCTGTCCAACCTCTATGTAGGTGGACAGCATTCGTAGGATAATGCGAAGTATATTTGAAAGTCAGATGTTTACGGGTATATACATAATGATCCCCTATAATAAATTCACGGGGACTATCTGCATTTAATATTGATAATCGGGAAGTTTATTCCTACCCATATAAGTTTAAAAAGTATTAAGTTGGAATGACTAATTCGCGTACCAGATCACAGTTGCTGCCGATTAGTCAATTCTAGCTTGACAAAAGTTAACACCTGTAATATATTTATTACAGGTGTTAACTTTTGTGCTAAAAGGGGGCGTAAACAATAAATGATGATAAAAACAGCTTGAAACACAGGGCACCTTCGGGAGACCAAATGCTCACAATTCTGGAAGCATTAGCAAACCCGCTACGTTTAAGAATCATTGCTTTACTGGCTGACAGGCGTATCCATGTGAGTCAGCTGGCACGTGAGGTATCGATCAGCCGGCCATTGCTTTATATGCACCTTAAGCGTTTGGAAAACGCCGGACTGGTCACCAGTCAAATAGAATTATCGGAAGATGGAAAAGCAATGAATTATTATGAAGTAATACCGTTTGCCCTTGATTTGAGTTCCGAGATCATTGCGGAAGCGGTCAAAACACTTACAATTATAAAAACAGCCAGCGCCTCACGGGACGATGGCAATGAAAAGGGGGATATTTAATGAATCAGGATATGATCGGATATGGATTTGCGCTTGTTATTTTATGTTTGGTTACTGTGACGTTTGTAGTTATCATATTCCAGGTATTTAAAAACTCGCGCACCAAAATTGCGACTGCAGCTGAAATAGCCCGGGATGAGGCTTATCGTAAGCTCGCTGAGGAAGCCATTACTGTACAACGGAAAACAGCTGAGGATCAGCAGAAAATAACAAGGGATATATCAGAAATGAAGGAGCGTATTAACTCGATCGAAAAAATGCTCCGTGAAGTTCAATGAAGTTTATTTTGAAAAACCTATAAGAAGAGAATCAAAAAAAGACAAGAAAATCAGGGCTAGTTATATACATTTAAATATGTTGAATAATAAAAGAATATTGCTTGTATTTGGGGCTGACGTTCTGTCAGCCTCTGTGTATATCAAAATAATTGGGTCGATTGATTGGCTGTGAACAAAAATAATGGACCTATACATTGCCCGATATCATTGCGTGTGAAAAGGAGGGATACCGTATCATCTGTTCATTTAATCTTTATTCGTACGCAAAAACTCCTGCATTGCCAAGATCGAATGGCTGCGATCACATGTTCAATCGCACCGGCGTCTTTCTCTGCAACTTGCGGCGGGACTTTCAATATTTTGATCAAAAAAGTATGTATAGATAATTTGGAAATTATTCATAGAAGATAGAGTCACTTGTCGCTGGGTACCGCATATTCCCATTA
>JAGXGG010000026.1 GCA_024636855.1 Ignavibacteriota bacterium
GATCTGGAGCTACCACTATTGCTGAAGTAGCTGTACTAGCTAAGCCATCTATTTTAGTACCTTTACCTTCGGCATCTAATGATGAGCAATACGAAAATGCTAGAATGTTGGACGAAAGCGATGCAGCTATTCTGATTAAAGATGAAGATATAGAAGGCTCTTTGCTTGATACGGTTAAGAAAATATTAGATAATGAAGATGAACTATTTGCTATGTCTGAGAGAGTTAAAGAATTTGCTCGACCAAACGCTGTTAAGGAGATAGCTGAAGATATTTTGAATACTTTGACTAATTAGTTAATTCAAGAAATGCATCTATTGATTCTTGAAGTTTAGTTTTAGTTACCTGTATCATTTCTTTGCTTTCGGACTTAAGTACTAAATTAATATTTGATTTAGGTGCAAACTTATGAAGCTCTCTTTCAATTGATTTGCTCAATACCATAACTGGGGTATTGTACGTACCAGCTATATGGACAACGGAAGTGTCTGCCGTTATCACACCTTTCGCTTTATGAATGAGTGGGAAAGTGTCAACTATAGATTTAGTTACAGCTCTTTCTGTTTTAGTTGCGACACTTAACTTTTGAGCAAGGTCATTATGATCGGGGGCAGAAAGTAAATATACTTTTATACTTTTACTATTCAAATAATCCAATATCTCTTTAGCTATTTCGAATTGTAAACTCTTAGATTCATTACTTGCAGATATATTTACTATATAATAATCTTCTCTTAAGATTTGCTTATCTGTAATGTAATTCGGGTACTTAAGTGGAACACACAAACTGTAATCGGGTTCAATTCCCAGAGCTTTAATTGTTGAAAGTATCCTATCTTGGAAGTGAGTTTTATCTTGATTGTAGTTAGCTACATTATCATCAAATACAGAGGTCTCACCTTTTACGAAACCAATTCTTTTCTCTGCTTTTATCAAACCTGCGATGTAGTAAGATTCGGTTGAGTAATGATCTTTTGGATCAATTATAACATCATAATTTCTCTTTCTAAGCTTCATTAACAATGGTATTAACTTAAGCGGATTTTTATCAAAGATAAATACATTATCCACGTAATCTGCAAATTGCAACACACTGTGATTATCTATACTAGCAAGAACGTCTATAAATACATTCTCAGAGCTATTTTTAAGCTGAGATAAAAGGGGAGTAGACAATATCATATCGCCTATACGCCCTAATCTTATAACAAGTATTTTCATAAATATGTATCTTTTATTCGTTCAAAGCTAATTAATATTTATCAATTAATAATTTGGAATGAATTTTGTGTTATATTAAATTAAAATATATTAAGTTGGTAGTATGAATAACAATAAGAACAAAGAACAAAATTATTTCGAGTTGAATGAGCATAATACTCTACAAGTAGCAGTATTTTCTATCCTAATTATATCTATATCAATAGCTTTCTTTTTTTTGCTACTACCTGCTGCACAGTACATGTTCGAAGGGTACTTACTTGGCATTGTAACTTATGATGGAAGCGATGTTCATTATCTAATAGATACTGGATCAGCTCAGAAACCCACAAACATGTATTTATCATGGGCTGTAGATATCTACAGAGGTACACCACAAGAAGCAAGGTACTGGTTTAATCCATTACTGTCGCTATCTATACCTAGCCTTATATTCGGTTTATTCTTTTCATTTATTATTTCAGCTTTACTACCTCAGAATCTAGGGTATATAAGACAAAAAATAGAACGAGAGACTGCAGGTTTACTTGATGAAATTTGTTTGAAATTATATGGTTTTCATAGTGAAGAAGAAAGAAATGTTCTTAGAAATCAAATAATGAATGCAGATTTAAGGGATTTGCATGATTATGAAAGAGATTGGAGAATGAGTCTAGAAGATTTAAGAGTCTTAAATAAAGCTATTAAGTGGTTAAATGGGAATTACATACATAAAATAATTAATATTAATAGCGGGATTAAAGTTTACCTTAGATTCTATTTTACTGAAAGATATTCTAATAATATAATCGGTGCCGTATATATGGGGGCAGCTAGTTTGATTATTATTATTGGACTTCGTGGTTTGAAATTTATTCCTGCAAATGAACCTTCTTTAGTACTATTTGCATTAGGGTTGGAGTTTACGTTACTTATAGTTTATGCATTTACATTAATGTATTCACGTACTGAAAGTGATGATCAACACTTAGTGAATGCTCAAATTAATGGTAATCATTCAGATATATCAGATATTGGAAACAGTCGTGAAGTGGAAAAACTACTAAAAGCATTTGTAAGAACAACACCTAAGAAAGATTAATGCCACTAGAACTAATTGAAGAAAAATTAAATGGTATAAAGCTCTTTGCTCCGAAAGTATTTGGAGACAATAGAGGCTGGTTCACAGAAAGTTATAGAAAAGATGATTTGGAAAAGCATGGGATAAGTGCTGAATTTGTGCAAGATAATCACTCTATGTCAACTAAAGACGTATTGAGAGGAATGCATTTCCAACATACTCCACCACAAGATAAGCTAATCAGAGTTACAAAGGGGGCTGCACAAGTAGTAGAAGTCGATATACGCATCGATTCACCTACTTTTGGTCAATGGGTTAACTTCGAGCTTAGTGAAGAGAATAAGCATATTCTATGGGTTCCTGCAGGTTTTGCTAATGGATTCCTAACTCTTTCAGATGTTGTGGAGATGCAGTACAAAGTCACAAACTACTGGAATGCAGAAGGTGAATCAAATATAAAGTTCGATGATCCGGATTTAGGAATTGAGTGGCAGTCAGATAAACCTATTATTAGTGAAAGAGATACGAATGCTAGTTCACTAAAGAATTGGAAAGAAAACGGATTCAAATTCTAGAAGAAAAGCCAGCCATGGCTACTATCAAACGCCACCAATCCAAATCACTACGGAAAGTATATGTATGGCTCATGCTAAAGTGAAATTTTCCATAAATTAGCTTACCTTCCTTTTATTTTTATCCTCGATAAAAAGTCTATTAAGTTCGTCGAAAATCTCTGTTGCTATATCAATATCTATATCTATAATCGAAGCATCATTGCCATATACAGTTGCAGCAGTGTCTATCTCTACAGTTGCTAACCCCAATCTCCTTTGGAAATACGAAGATCTTTTGTGAAGTGTTTGTATCTTTTCAATTGGGATGATTGATATTTTCTGAAACCAAAATCCTTGTTTTACTATTATCTGATTATCTTCTACATGATAACCACGATATTGATATCTTATAAAAGCTCCAAATCCAATGATAGGAATTAATATTAATAACACCCAAAAGCTATCAAATGCGAAATACAATCCGACCCCGAATGGTATAGAGAACAGTAGATACTTTACTACTGCTCTTCTTATAGTCTTAGGGCTTACTTTTGTGAATGTTTCTGGTAATTCGACATTTCGAATCTTATTGATTATTTCTTTAACTTGTGTAAACTTAGCGAAAGGTATTGCTGTTTCAGATTTTGCTTTTGTTCCGTCACCTCCACCAAATCCTGCTGTTTGCAAATCTAATCTGTAGAAGTTCAATTTTCTAGTTATTGGATTAGATTTTATCACCATCATTTGTAATTTCTTGAGTGGAATAGCTCCCTTTTGACTTGAGAATAACCCCTGCGAAGTCATCAGTTTCCCTCTCTCGCTAACTAATTTGAATTTATAGTAAGTGTTAACAGTTAATAAGATATCAATAATCCATGAGAGTAAAAGAACTAGTAAAACTCCTGCTATAGCATAAATAACTAGCATGAATATATCTAATTGTTTAATATAATCTTTGTATCCAGATTCTAGTATTACTTCTAGTTCATCTGTCCAATTCGGATTGAACTGCGAAACCATAGAAAAAATCCAAGCTGAAGCTACTAAAACAATCGGTCGAAACCTTACAGCTCCATATCTTATAGTATCCCATAGACTCATAGAGAATATCACATTTTCTTCTTCAATTTCTAACGGTCTATCTTCTTTTTCAACACCATCTTCACTAACTTCTGTGCTGGTTTTCTCATGTTGATGATTGCGAATAATTTCTCTTATTCTTTCGCTATCCGCAATAGATACACTATCTAGATTGCCTTCGGTAGTTGCATCGCCCGCTGTTTCTAGCTGCACTTTAGCTATCCGCATTAACTTATGAAGGAAATTTTGAGTTATAGTCACATTCTGAATTCTATCAATTTTGATATGTCTTTCTTTCTTGCTTAATATACCTGATCTAATTACTACTTCTTGCTCAGTTATGGTATAGTCGAAATAGAAATAATTGAGTAAAATACCAGGCAATATGAAAAAACCAAGGAATAATGAGATGAAAATATATGCCCATTCACCAGTATTACCAGTATATAAAACAAATATAATAGGAAGTGCTGCATTAGGCAACGCTACTACTAACCTGTATAGTAAAGTAAAAGGGTGTAGTCTTTTTTCAGATATTTGTTCAGCCATCTGGCTCATACTGCATCCTCAACAGTATATTCTTTAAGCTTGTTTTGTAATTCCTGAGCGTAGTAGTGGGGAAGACCTGGTATAATCAAATCAGCACCCTTCGTACCAGCTGTATATATAACCAATCGGGATAAACTGAATAGTCTTTCTACTACATTTTGTGAAATGTCTATATGTTGGATTCGACAATATGGTGCAGTCGAGTCAATTTTTGTTAGGACTCCACGTTTAAGATATAATTCATCGTCTCGCAATTCGAAAAACCAATATTTGTATTTCAAACGAGGCATAACGATAGTTGTGACTAAACCGATGAAAAAAACTACTAATGGTGTAAAACCTATAAAAAAGGGCCATTTTGGAATTTCTGATAAAGCGAAATAGTCCAAACATAGTGTTATAACTATGAAGAAGAGTGTTCGCCTTATGTAATAAATTGTCCAAACTGACTTTACATCTGGATTTAATTGCATCATAATGTTGCCTTATAAATTATCTATGTAGTAAAAATTATATAAAAATTGTAAATTTGAAAATTATCTTTCATCCAAATATAAAAGCATTTCATGAGCAATCAAGAATTATATTCAGAAATAGACGTAAATGTTAACGTTGCAAAAGAACTTGGGCTTACAGAAGCAGAGTACGAAAAAATATTAGAAGTATTAGGTAGAGTGCCTACATACACTGAATTAGGTGTATATTCGGTTATGTGGAGCGAACATTGCTCGTACAAAAACTCTATACTTCAACTAAAAACACTACCTCGCTCTGGTAAGAATTTGTTAGTAGAAGCCGGCGAAGAAAATGCTGGACTTATAGACATTGGCGATGGATATGGTATAGCTTTCAAAATAGAAAGTCATAACCATCCATCAGCAATCGAACCATTCCAAGGTGCAGCAACTGGTGTTGGCGGAATCCTAAGAGATATATTCTCTATGGGTGCTCGTCCAATTGCAGCTCTTAACTCACTTCGTTTCGGTAAACTAGATGATGAAAGAACGAAATATCTACTACGTGGAGTAGTCAAAGGAATCAGCCACTATGGTAATTGCTTTGGTGTTCCTACAGTTGGTGGCGAGATTTATTTCGATAATAGCTATAAAGGAAATCCACTAGTCAACGCTATGGCAGTCGGTATAGTAGAAGTTGGTAAAACAGCTTCTGCAGCGGCACAAGGTGTTGGTAATCCAGTATTTATCTTCGGAAGTAGCACTGGTCGTGATGGTATTCACGGTGCTTCGTTACTCGCTTCTCGTGAATTCGATGAGCATACAGAAGATATGAGACCGACAGTACAAGTTGGTGATCCATTCGAAGAGAAAAAATTATTAGAAGCTACTCTAGAAATGATAGACAAAGGTTTAATAGTTAGCGTTCAAGATATGGGTGCTGCGGGTATTTCTTGCTCTACTTCTGAGATGAGTGCTACTAATGGCTTAGGGATGGATGTAGAGTTAGATGATATTCCACTTCGTGAGACAGATATGAGTGCATACGAGATTATGCTTTCAGAATCACAAGAGCGTATGTTAGCCGTTGTTGCATTAGGTCGCGAACAAGAAGCGATTGATATTGCTGCGAAATGGGATATTACAATGAAGAAAGTGGCAGTAGTAACTGACCAAAACAGAATCAACCTAAACTATCAAGGAAGAAAAGTAGCTGCATTAGATGCACACTCTCTTGTATTAGGTGGTGGTGCTCCTGTTTATGTTCGTGAAGCTGTAGAACCAAAATATATGCAAGAAACAAGAAACTTCGATTTAGATAGTTTGAAAACAGATTTATCTCAAACTGAAGTTCTTTATAAATTATTGACTGACCCAACTATAGCATCTAAAAGATGGGTATATGAACAATATGACTCACAAGTAAGAACTAATACTGTGAACATAAAAGGCGATGCGGCAGTTCTAAGATTGAAAGAAATACCTGGTAAAGGTATAGCGGTAAAAACTGATTGTAATAGCACACACGTCTATCTAAACCCTTACAAAGGAGCAATGGGTGCTGTATGCGAATCAGCTCGTAACGTGGCTTGCGTTGGAGCAAGACCAGTAGCTATTACTAATTGCTTGAACTTCGGTAATCCTTATGACCCAGAAGTTTACTACCAATTCTCTGAAGCTATTAAAGGTATGGGCGACGCTTGTCGTAGATTAGAAACTCCAGTTACTGGTGGTAATGTCTCTTTCCATAATGAAACTAAAACTAGTGCTATCAACCCAACTCCGACTATCGGTATGTTAGGTCTTATTGATGATTTGACTAAGATAATGTCATCCGAATTCAAAAATGAAGGCGATGATATATACTTACTTGGTTCGGATAGAAAGGAAATAGGGGGTAGCCAGTACTTAAAAACTATTTTTGATAAAGTAGTAGGCGATGCGCCAGATATCGACATAGATGAGGAAGCTAACCTAATAGACGCTATTCTAGAACTAATCGGCGAAGGAGCTATCAACTCTGCTCATGATACTTCGGAAGGTGGAATAGCTATTTGTTTAGCTGAAAAAGCAATGTCTTCTGATGGACTTGGCTGCGAAGTAACGATAGACGGTGACAATGCTGCACTATTCGGTGAGTCGCATTCTCGTATTATTATCTCAGCTTCACCTGAGCAAGCTACTCGTATATCAGAAATAGCAGTTGAGTATAATCTCGGTCTACTGAGAATGGGTACAGTAATCGAAGATAATTTCGTTATCAACGATTCTATCAACGAGCCAGTTGATAAGCTATTAGAAGCTTATGAAGGTGCTCTACCTAATATAATGGATAAGAAATAGTTAATAAAACTATATAACAGATTTAATCAAAGACGCTTTTCTAAAGCGTCTTTTTTTGTTTATTTACGAATAAACAATAGAGAAGTAATGTTTAAGTCTCAAATCCCCCAACCCTCTTTGTCATGTTGACTTTAGACTCAATATAATTCGATAAAAATTGAATAGACCGAAGAATGTTCTATAAGTGACAGAGAGTAATAAATAGAACTTGCAAAATGTTATCTTTTATGTTAACTTTGTGTATGGGTAAGAAGATTGTATTTTACGAAGATTATTTCATAAACTTTTATACAAAGCAAGATAAAGTTGTAAAAGAGAAGATACAATATGTATTCTCACTAATACAGCAATTAGACCGTGTTCCTGAGAAATTCTTGAAACATCTATCAGGTACGAACGGTCTATATGAAATAAGAGTTAAAAGTAAAGGCAATATTTATAGAGTTTTTTGTTGTTTTGATAAAGGTAATTTGATTGTTTTATTCAATTGTTTCCAGAAAAAGACTCAAAAAACGCCTAACAATGAAATAAAAAAGGCATTAGAGCTAAAAGACAAATATTTCGAAGAGAGAAAATTATGAAAAAGTATAAGAACATAACATCATTTGATGAACTATTAGATGTTGAATATGGTAAAATTGGTTCCGAAAAAAGGAATGAATTCGAACATAACTCTATGCTATTTACAATCAGTGAAATGCTAAAAGAGGCAAGAAAAGAAGCTAAATTGACGCAAGAAGAATTGGCTGAAAAGACCGGAACAAAGAAAAGCTATATATCAAAATTAGAAAACGGTAAAGCAAATGTTCAACTATCTACATTAATTCGAATTTTTGAACAAGGCTTGAATAAACAAATCGGACTTACCTTTTTGTGATAATTCCATTAAACTTCTGAAATGTAGAGAAGTATTGCATTTGAAGAGTTAAGTCGAAGCAAAGCATCCAAATTTATCCAAGAAAATCAATATGAGTTAATATTTCTTTATTTCAATTTTAAATTTGTTTAAAAATTAATCTCTCTAATTGTTTCTGCAATCGCACCATCAACATCGAACAAATTAGATAGATTTTTCAATAAGTAAATAGATTGCTTATGATCATTTAGTGCCCCCATGTATAGCATATAAATGGACTTCTCATCAAATGGATAAAACTCTTTAGGTGATTTTATATATTCTTTCAATGAATTACAAAGATTTGTTAAATCTTGTTTTTGTTTCTCTGTTAGTGTTGGAGGCTGGAAAACATTATTATTTTTAGAAACCCTAATATCTCTATTTGATAAGGTAATTGATTGAATATTGTCTTTAGCTAAATCATATTTCCAGTCATCACCTATTAAAACTATTTTAGTACTAGCTATCTGTAAAATATGATTATTAAATGTCATTATAAATTTATTAGTTTCATCATACGGATAGTCTAATATTGTTGTATCCATTTTACAATCGATTACTATTGGATTTAAAACAAATATTTTATTAATGGTTTGACTACTCTCTAAATTTCCACATGCAATTATTCTAACTTGTTCTTCCTCTATAATTTTGAAAAGTGGCTTTTCACCATTTTCACAATTACATTCAAGTTTTTGTCCTAAGCAACTTGCGAAGCTAAAATATACTAATAGAAAGAATAATATCATTTTTTTAATCATCTTTGGTCACGAAAGTATTGTTTTCACCCTTTTCATCAAACCCACCCAAATACCCCTCAATAAACCCACTAGTATAGTGGCAGGCAACTTTGTCAACAAAGCGCATGAAATCTATATGTGCATCATCATTCGCTGAATCGGAGATAGTACGCACTATCCCAAATGGAATGCCATACTCATAGCATATCTGACCGACTGCTGCACCTTCCATCTCTACGCACAGTACTTCTGGTAACTCGGTGCGGAATCTTTGTATCTCGGCACTATCGGAGATGAATCTATCTCCGCTGGCTATATTCCCACTATAAATAGTAGGGGAGTGCAACCAAAATTCTTCTATTAGCTCATTGTCTAATTTATTCTCAGCTAAGTATTTATTGGCGGCAGATGTTAATCGTTGACTTATGTTCGCATCCGAATCGAAATAAGTCTTATCCATCAGAGGAATTTCGAATTTCGAGAAGATAGGAGTAGCATCCATATCATGCTGGATTAGACTTTTGCCTATCACTATATCGCCGATATTTAATCGCTCGTCTAGTCCACCTGCAACTCCTGAGAATATAATCTCATCAACCCTGAATCTCACAATTAACGATGTTGCTGTTGATGCAGCTGCGACCTTGCCCCAACGAGAGAACACTACGACCACATCTTTACCGCATAACTTTCCTGTAAAGTACGTTCGCATACCTAGTACTACTTCACTTTCCACTTCCATTTGCTCATGAAGTAGGTGTATCTCTTCGTGCATAGCACTCATTATTCCAATTGGCATATCGCTCTTAAATTTTATTTCCTAAATAATCTTTCACATATAGCTCTTCAACGAATACTATGATCGCAGCTAGTATAGGAGCAGCTAATATCAATCCAAAGATTCCTGTTAATATACCAAATATAATCAACCACAACAATGTGAGAGCTGGAGGAAGTGAGACTATCTTTTTCTCAACTATTGGTGTTATTAGATATGATTCAATAACTTGGATGGCAAAATAAAGCATTATGACATAAAGAGCTACATCCGTTCCTTGCATTAGTGCAATCAAAACAGCAGGAAGTAGGCCTATGAATGGACCTATGTTTGGTATGAATGTAAATAATGCGGCTATTAGAGCTAGTCCAATTGGCATAGGAACACCCAATATAATCAATCCTATAGCAGTTAAAATAGCAACAACTGTCATCGAGATTAGTTTGGCAAACATCCATAAACTAAGAGTCTCATGTATTCTGTCCATTACTTCGGCCAATCTTGGTTGATATGAAGTTGAAAATAGCTTGAGTAAACCATTTTTATATAAGCTAGGGTTAAAAGCTAAGAATATACCAATAACAAATATCACAAATGAATTCATAAGTACTTCTATTGATGTAGTGAATGAACCCAAGAGTTGTGAGAAAATTTGCGAGCTATTCTTTCCGGTTAATATCTCTTCAGGATTTTGTGGTATTTCATTTATAAATTTACGACCTATTTCTGACTGTTTTATAGTCTCTTTTAAATGTTCGATAGACTGTGGTATTACCTCTATAACTTTGCTAATCTGTTCACTTACAGATGGTCCTATTAATAGAACTAGGGTACTCGCAACTGCAAACAAAATAAGAAGGACCAGTAATAATGATAATGAATAGGATAATTTTATTTTCCTATTGAACCATGATGCACTATAATTAAGAAGTACGGCAAGGAATATTCCAGCAAATAAAATAAGGAAAAAATTTGGCTGTAATAGAAGTAGTGCAAAAGCTGATGCTATTAGTAGAGTTATGATTACAGCTCTTGCTACTTTACTGTTGAAATTGTGTTTAGTGGTCATATTATTCTTTCTGAGTTATTAATTAGCACATTTTGTTCTAAGACTATTTTATAACTTAGATATTATTTGTAATCTGTTTTTATCACTTCACTTATACCATCTTCGTAGCTAGTGGGGGATATCCCAAATTCTTTCTCGAATTTGGAGCTATCGAATACATAATCTCTATCATATTGATACAGCATCTCAACTGATTCCTTCATAATAGGCATAAACAGACCCATTAGCTTTACTAGAAACCTAGGTGCATTTTGAATCTTGGGTGATGCTCCGAATTTACTCGCAGCTAAGTTTACTATCTCCTTACCCGTCATAGGATTGCTGGCCGTTGGTAAATGCCAAACTTGTCCGTATGCCTTTTCAGTATTGCCGAGTAATGCAGTTGCTTTACCAGCATCCACTGTATAAGTGAATGAGTGCTTATGCTCTGGACTACAAAGCCAATTAGCTTTTTTCCCATTGCTTAGTGGTTTGAATACTATCTCATTCAGCAAACTATTATTCTTAGGGACTCCCGGACCATAGAAATCAGCAGAGCGGGCTATCAGTGCTTTCAGACCATCATTTTTAACTGCATCCAATATCATATTTGCAATTTCAGCTCTAACCTTACCTTTTTTGCTAGGTGGATTGATTGGTGTGTTTTCGGTCATTTTGCCAATATGATTTTCATCATACATATACACATTATCGAAGAAAACTAGCTTGCAATCTTCTTTCTTACAAATCTCAATCACGTTTCTCATGAACTTCGGCCAGCTTTCTTGCCACACTTTTGTGTTGTATTCGAAGCCAACAGTGACATAGACTATATCGGATCCAGCAATCGCCTTTACCAATTGGGCATAGTCCAAAACATCAGCTTTAACTAGCTCGTCTTTGTCGTTTACCTTCTTGGGGTTTCTAGCTACTAATCGCACTCTGTCTGTATATTTGGGAAGTTCTTTGGCTAACTCTATACCAATTATCCCACCTGAACCAAGTATTGTTTGCATTGTAATTTCTGTTTTTTGTTGTCATTTGATTACAAATTAGAGAATTTGATGTAAATAAAATATAAAATTCATATTGGCACAAAACTTGTAGCAGTTAAATTAAAAATAAGGTTAATTAAATTATGTTAATAAATTCAGAAAGAGATGTCGAAGTTAAATTAATAAATAATTTATTTACTTCAATTTTAAGTTATCCCCAAAATTGTCTAAGTTGGGATTTTCCAGTAAAAATGCAATTTGGTAAAGAAAGATTTGTAAAATATGCTGATTTAGTTGTTACACATAATGATTATAAAAAACCTTTAATTGTTGTAGAAGCAAAAAAACCTACAGAGACTATTCAATCTGCTATTTCACAAGTTGATAGTTATGCTTTCTTTTTGGAATCTCATTATAGTTTAATAACTAATGGGAAATCGTTTTTATTGAGGGGCTATTATTCTAATAATACTAAAGTGAATATATTCGAAGGAAGTATTAGCGAATTAAAAGACAATAATTGGGATCAAGTAAAACAACTTATATCTTATTTCGAAGTCTTAAACTCCATAGAATTGACTACTAATGTACCAGCAACAATAGATTTTGAACAAATCAAAGATTTTAGAAGATACTTTAGGTCTATACATAACTCTATTCGAGATGGAGACAAATTAGATCCTGGGGCTTCTTTTGATGAATTTAGTAAAATTCTATGTCTAAAGTTTTATCAGGAAAAATGGATTGAAGAAAAGAAAAGTAATCCTTTGTCATTGAAAAATATAAATGAGTATTCTGAGATTAATCGAGGAATTGTTTATGTAAATGATCACTTTAAAGAAGCAATTAATAATGAATATTTTGAAATATTTGAGAAGAATTCTAAAATTAATTTGACAATAGATACATTTACAAGGGTATGGAGCCAATTAGAAAACTTTAGACTAAAAGGTGATATTGATATAAAAGGCAGAGCATTTGAAGAGTTCCTGCCTAGTCAATTGAGGGGAAAAGGGTTAGGTCAGTTTTTTACTCCAAGACCTATAGTTAATTTCATGGCTGAATTAGCTGAAATTTCAATTTATGATAAAGTGGGTGATTTTGCATGTGGTAGTGGAGGCTTCCTTATAAAATCTTTTGAAAAAATGATGTTACTTACAAATAAAATGCCGAGTGGTATTTGGTCAAAATTGGGTTTAGAAAAAGAAGATTTTATAGAATTAATAAAATCAAATCAAATTTTTGGGATTGATGCAGAGCCAAGAGCTGCAAGAACCGCGAAGATTAATATGATGATGTGGGGTGATGGTAGAAAAGTTGTAAGAGGAAATTCACTAGATTCTTTGGATGCAGAAGGAAAACCTTATGAGTTAAATCATTTTGATCCTAAAATTAAAAATTCA
>JAGXGG010000027.1 GCA_024636855.1 Ignavibacteriota bacterium
GTCATCAAATGACCCTAATAACAGGACTATACATATACCATTGAAGAGTTTGGGCGTAGGTAAGAAGATAAAGATAAATAGTAACATTAGTACTATTGCTGAACTAAACACAAATAAATCATCCTCTGATGACACAAACAGTAGGACTTTTGAAATACCTTTAGATAGTAAATTAATAATCGAAGACGGTGAAACTGACTTAGAGTTTAAACTCAAACCTGGCCAATCAATTTGGGCAGATGAGAACCAGAATGGAGTAGATAAAGCTTTCAATTCCAATATGGAGTTAGACTTTATGAACTACAACATCAACGAACTAATCCCAATTGAGATTAGCTTTGATGGAGTGAATACTGACTTCATAGTTTGGTACGAGGCAACTGATGATTTCTTAATAAAATTACCTACTAATTTATTAGAGAAAATCAACCCAGAATTGTTGGCCCTATCACAGCAAAATAATCATTGCGAGAACGAGCCAATAGAAAAGAAAGATGCTGTTATGGACGTATGGAGCGGTTGTTCGGGAGCAATCAAGGAAATGAAAGTATTCCCAAATCCAGCTACATCTAACTCCAATGTTGAGTTTGAATTGGTAGATAATAGAGTAATATCGATTGCGATATTTGATCTTTCTGGTAAGCTGATAAAAAATCTGAAAAGCGGAATGTCTCTTAGCAAAGGCAGTACTAATGAACCGCTGAACCTCTCAGGTGTTAGCCCAGGTATGTACTATGTAGTAGTCAAATCTGACAAAGGTGAACAAGCTCTACAGAGAATAATAATAGAATGATTATAAAATAATTACCCTCATCCTCATGTTAAGCCCAAAGACCTGTACCACTTCGGTGGTATGGGTTTTTTTATATTCATTTGGCTATTCGAAGAGACGTATGCAATACTTCTCTATAATCCGTGAAATCATTTAATCCATTTAATCAGTGATGTTTGCTGAGCGACGTCGATGTACAGACAAAAAGAATCTCCCAAAATCACGTCTTTCCGATTATTTTGCTTATATTTAAACAAAATTAAAATAGAATTCGTCCTAATCGGACTGTATAACATTATATAACAAAAAATAAGAATATGAATAACGATCAAAAAATTAGATCTACCACCGTACTCGGTGTAGTGCGTAATGGTAAAACAGCTCTAGGAGCTGACGGTCAAGTAACTCTTGGCAATACTATAATGAAGCATTCGACTGCTAAAATCCGAAAGCTTTATAACGGTAAAGTAATGGTTGGGTTTGCTGGTTCTACAGACGATGCATTCACTTTGCTAGGCAGATTCGAAGCTAAGTTAGAAGCTCACAGTGGTAATCTGAAACGCGCTGCTATCGAATTGGCAAAAGATTGGCGAACTGACAGATATTTGCGTAAGTTGGAAGCTATGATGATAGCTATGGACGATACGCAAGGGCTATTGCTTAGTGGTACTGGTGATGTAATAGAAGCTGATGATAATATTTTAGCTATTGGTTCTGGTGGTCCTTATGCACTATCAGCGGCTCGTGCACTTTATAACAATACAGATATGACGGCTAAGGAAATAGTCGAAAATGGACTAAACATAGCTGGTGAAATCTGTATATACACTAACACTAATCTAACTATTGAAGAAATATAAAACGAGAAGATAATGAGTAATTTGGAACCAAAACTTGCTATTCCTCAGGATATACTAACTCCTAAGCAGATAGTAACAGAACTAAATAAGTACATAATAGGGCAAGACAATGCTAAGAAAGCCGTCGCAATTGCCCTACGTAATAGATGGCGTCGCCAAAATGTAGAAGGAGATATTCGACAAGAGATAATGCCGAATAATATAATCCTAATAGGCCCAACTGGTGTTGGTAAAACAGAGATTGCTCGTCGATTGGCAAAATTAGCCGGTGCCCCTTTTATTAAAATAGAAGCTACTAAATACACAGAAGTCGGGTACGTGGGTCGTGATGTAGAATCAATGATTCGAGATCTGATGGAATCTGCTGTCAAGATGGTAAAAGAAGAGCAAGAAGAGAAAATCAAGACTAAAGCAGAGAAAAATGCTGAAGACAGAATCTTGAATATACTTATTCCTCCTGTGAAAGATGATGATTCGGAAGAAGAGGATAATAAAGAGACTCGCGAAAAATTCCGTTCTATGCTCAAAAATGGTATAATGGATGACCGCGAAATAGAGCTAGAAATCACTCAGCAAGGCCCAAATGGGATGGCAGTAATGGGTCCTATGGGTATGGATGATATGGGTATAAATATCCAAGAAATGCTCGGCAATATGATGCCCAAAAAGCGCAAGAAAAGAAAGATAAAAGTAAAAGATGCTATGCCGATTCTAATCAAAGAAGAAGCAGATAAGCTAATAGATATGGACGCAGTACTCAAAGACGCTCTATTTAGAACAGAAAACTCTGGTATAGTGTTTATAGATGAGATAGACAAAGTAGCTGTGAGTAACTCCAAATCGGGTGGCGGAGAAGTCTCTCGTGAGGGAGTACAACGTGATTTGCTTCCTATTGTAGAAGGCTCTGCTGTTAATACCAAACACGGTATAGTCAAAACAGACCACATACTATTCATAGCTTCAGGAGCTTTCCACGTTTCTAAACCATCGGATTTGATACCTGAGTTGCAAGGACGTTTCCCTATTCGTGTTGAGCTGAATTCGCTTACGGAAGACGACTTCGTTAAAATATTAACTATCCCAGAAAATGCACTGATAAAGCAATATCAAGCTTTATTGGAAACTGAAGGAGTGGAGTTAGTATTTGAAGAAAGTGGTATAAAACAGATAGCTCGTACAGCCGCTCATGTCAATGAAGAGGTGACTAACATAGGTGCACGTAGATTGCACACTATACTCACCACTTTGCTAGAGGATATACTATTCAACGCACCGGGTGATTTGGGAGATATGAACACAGCTATTGATGAGCAGTTCGTTCGTGATCATCTCGACGCAATTGCTACTAGCACTGATTTGAGTAAGTATATTCTATAAGATTAAATAGAAATCCAAAAGAAAAGATAATTTACAATCCCTGCACAGTGTGTGGGGATTTTTTTTGGGTATAATTAGAAGTACATATTCTGAATACCAGTATTCATCATATTGATACCTATGGCACCTACGAAAAAGCCATTTAATCGGACTACAATTTCCATATTCTTGTCGAATGCAATTCGGAATTTTTCTTTTTTCAGTTTGTCTCTAGTAAATTTTAGTCCCATTACTATATAGTAACTGACAACTAAAGATAATAGTAACATCGCAATTCCTAGAGGATAATCTAGTCTTTCCTTCATCAAGATAGCTAGGGAAATTGTACCTGCCCCTACCATAAATGGTAAAGCTATTTCATTAGCCAAATCATCCAAGTTTTCTTTCATTCTTAACATTGCTTTTTGTCCTTTGACAATATAAAAATAAGCAAATGAGAATAGCACAATTCCTCCGAATATACGGAATGCTTCAAAATTAATTTGAAATACTTCTGTGAATATAACATCCCCGAATAAGAAGAATAGTAAGTAAATAGAGAACGAGGTAAAAGATGCTTTGAGTAACACTTTACGAAATGCCTTGTGGTCAAGCTCAAGCATAATCGGCTGTAAATAAAGAAATAATGCGACGGGATTAATCATCACAATGAATGAAATTAGAAGTGAAAACATTTATACTTTTGGGTTTTGTTCTTTTGTATTATTCAAAATTATGTTATTTTGAACTTATAAACGTATTTACATTAATAAAAATTGAGGATATTTATGAAAAAACTACTTGTACTATTAGCTGTAACTCTAGCAATGTCATTACTTATGTCGTCTTGCAAAGATGATGAGCCAACAGGTCCAAGCGATGTAGCTTTGGGTGAAATGTCTGCAACAGTAGGTGGGAAAGATTGGAAAGGTGGAAATGCTTATTATTTCAACATTACTAACCAAATAAGTGGGGCTGAGCAAGTAGGTGGGATTACTAATTTAACGGATGTTAATACAATAACAATAACATTAGGTCAAGTCGGCGGTGATCCAGAAGTTAAAACTTATAGTGCTATTTGCTTTTACCAAGAGTCAAGAGGAATCTATCCGAACGCTACTGCCAAATCTTGGAATGATTTGAATGGATCTTGTGTAGTTACAGAAGTGACTGACAAGTATGTAAGAGGTACATTCTCTTTCACAGGCACAAACGAAGATGATAATAGTACAAAATCAGTCTCTGGTAAATTCTATACACCAAGACAATAAATTTATATTCTAATGAAATGTTAATCAATAAACCTAGCAATTTTGCTGGGTTTTTTGTTTCTCATTGATTATCGTTATTAATTTCAGTAATTTTGTTTTTTAAGACTAATCAATTTAGGTAAATCTATGAGTGGTAAACTATTCCGTGGTACATATACAGCTATTGTAACGCCTTTTAATTCTGACTTGTCAATTGACTTCGAGGCATTCAAAAAGCACCTAGATCACCAGATAGCCAATGGTGTTGACGGTATAGTAGTATGTGGTTCTACTGGTGAATCGGCTACGCTTTCTACCAAAGAGAAAGTGGCTATGTTTACTACAGCTATAGAGCACGTTAACAAGCGTGTACCTATCATAGCTGGCTCTGGCTCAAACAATACCCAAGCAACAATTGATTTATCTCTTATTGCTAAGGAATTGGGTGCAGATGCTACATTGCTAGTAGCTCCGTACTATAACAAACCATCTCAAGAAGGATTATACAACCACTATCGATTAATTTCGGAAGCTGTGGATATGCCTCATATAGTTTACAACGTACCCGGTCGCTCAGGTGTGAATATATTACCAGAAATTCAACTTCGATTAGCAGAAGAATGCGAGAATATAGTAGCTACCAAAGAAGCATCTGGTGATGTAGAACAAATCATGACTATGGTGCAACATGCACCTGCTAATTTCTCAGTTCTCTCAGGCGATGATGCAATCACTCTACCGCTAATAGCAGCGGGGGTAGATGGCGTTATTTCCGTATTATCTAACTACGCTCCGAAAATGTTCTCTGATCTCGTTAACTATGCTTTAGAGGGCAAATTTGCTGAAGCTAGAGAATTGCAATACAAACTATTAGACCTAATGAAGCTAAACTTCATAGAGCCTAATCCTGTGCCTGCTAAGACCGCATTGCAAATGATGGGAATGATGGAAGACAGATTCCGTATGCCGCTAATGCAAATAACAGATGGTGGACGCGAGAAAATCAAAAATGCACTACAACAAGTTGGATTAATCTGATTTTGGTAAACAAGAATCAATCGGAACTAGAACAGATATTAGATGATGTAACTTCTAATGATTATGACAACGAGTTAGAGATTCTATCTGATTTCGTAGAGCAATTAATACAATCTACTGATAAAAAAATTACAGGCGGAAGAGTCTGGAAACTAGTTCCAGATAAATATGCTTATGTCCTGCAGTTTCAAGCAGGAGAAATGCGCGAAATACCTCTGGGATTCTCTCATTCACTTACTGATGAGTTATTTCACAAAGAATTACTTACGCTTAGGAATGAAAAAGTTCTTAATAGTCGTGAGTCAAATGAAGAACTTATAAAATTCGGTATTGGCAACTATGCCGGTATAGGGGTTGGTGAGGTTATTCACTTGCAAACAGGTAAGTATTTCGAGTATTTACTAGGGTTCAATGCGGAGGAATTCAATGATGATTTCTTCGACAATCTAAGAATTATTGCTCGACTAGCTACAATTGCAATTCGTGATTTGGCTATCAAAAAGAAAGACGAGAACTACGGCAAAGAACTGAGCAAAGCCGGTGAGATACAACGAAATCTATTACCCGAACACTACACAGAATTCCAAGATTACAAGCTATTCGGTGTATGCGTACCCGATCAACAAGTAGGTGGGGATTATTTCGATTATATTCGTAATAATGCTAGTGAAACAGAAGAAGAATCACTAGGTGTACTGATTTGTGATTGTGCTAGTAAGGGTATGCCTGCGGCTATCCAAGCACTATTCGTATCTGGTGCAGTTCGTATGGCTATGGGTTTCTCTCCTAAGATTTCAAATATGTTCGGCCGCTTGAATAATATAATCAATAGGACTTTCTCCCGTGAGAGATTCGTGACATTGTTCTACGGTGAGCTAACACTATCTTCGAACCGACTGATACTCTACGCTAACGCAGGGCATTGCCCACCAATTCACTATCGCCCATCTAAAGATAAATTCCAAGATTTGCCACCCACTGGTGGATTCCTAGGTATTATGCCTAATCAAAAATACAAGCTTGAAAATTGTCGAATGCTACAAGGTGATACTTTGGTACTCTATACTGATGGAATCTCGGAAGCTATGAACGCTGAAGGTGATCTATTTGGTGAGAAAAGGATAATGGAAGTCATTAAAGATAATCACGAGAAAAGCTGCAAAGAAATAGCATACATCCTTCTCGAAAAAGTACAACATTTTTCTGCTAGTTCTATCTACAATGATGATAAGACATTGGTAGTTATAAAAAGAGATAGCAGACAGAAGAGCGCAAATGCTCTACCTAACTAAAAAAGCATCTACACCATTGTTCAGTCTAATAGCTGGTAGTGGTACTTTATATTTTTCGAGTAGATTGATGATGAATTGGAGATAATAGCTATCCCGAACAACCTCAAATTGCTTGAAATAATTCCAATTAATATCTAATCCCAAATAGAACTGATGTCTTCCGGCACCGTATCTATCTATACCCTCTACACTATGCCCTAGAGCAACAGCAAACATACCTGGCAAAACATTATCGTCCAGATCCAACATCCCTGCAACATCAATACTATACCAGTGATTAGTGCTATTATAATCATTGAAAACAGATGGGTAAGTTGGTGATGTAAATGGATAATAACTGATTTTTGGTTTTATATAATTGAGATACGGCTCGTAGTATTGGGCAACGCTATATGAAGCACCGAGTAGATTGGCTATCATATCACCTCGACTAAACCCAAGATAAGGTCGTCCATCAGAATAGCCGTCGTATATTTCTACATAAGTCTGATGAAGCATGGACACTCCAAATCCTACCCAAGCCGATGTTTCCTTATCCAAACCAGTCCACTCAGTGGCCTTTGCGAAGGAATTAGCAAGAGCATAAGAGAAGTAAAAATGCCCGAGTTTATCTGCCATCAGGGCATCGTCATACTCTGTTTGCCAATCCATAACGTGCCATTCGGCAGGGTCACCCCAGTATTCATTACTCTGGAATAAGTATGAAGCAGCAAATCCACTCACTGTACCAGCTCCAAATATTATAGATTTGGTAACCGAAAGAGTGTCCTCAGCATAGGTATTGCTACCTGCAAATGAAAACATGAAAATGAGTAATATGAGTCGTTTTTTCATTTAGCAAATATACTAAATATGTAGAAATGATTATGTATTTAATCTGAAACACTTAAAACAAAGCAGCGTATCAATTATAACTATATTAGAACAATAGGTGAAAATATGACAACAACCACTATCCAAAACGAAAATAATAAATCGTTTAAAGAATATACACCAATGGTAATTAGTTCCATAATTGTTACTTTGGTACTACTATATGTTGATGAGGGCTATTACAATTTCAATTGGATGGCAAATATCGGTAATTGGATAGTAGGCGCTTTCTATGCTGGAATCATTACACTTATTCAGATAGCTATTTATAAGCTAGTTCTCTTCCCTCTCCAAGGGACATTGAGAACTGGTCTAAGCATAGGAATAGGTGTTTTTGTTACCTTGACTATTTTATTTTTTGTGATATTTGGTTAGTATAGTTTCAATCGTATCTCTGAATTGCTAGTGGGTAACAATCACTGTTGCCTTCACTATCCTCATAGATTAAGTAGTAAACACCAGTTCCAATTTGGTCAAGGTCTAAATGAATAGAATTTCTACCGATATTTACTTCGGCTGAATATAATTCTCTTTTGAAATAGCTTTCATGTTGAGGTACTATAATAGGTGAAGGATAGCTACTAGCACTCAAACTATCTAAAAACTGTTTTTCTCCTAATGCTGTTTCTATAGAAAAAGTTATAGTTTGCTTACTATCAGAATTAAGCTCAATGGTTACTCCAAAAGCTGTTGGATTTGGGTAAGTAGATAATTCAAGAGCTTCTATATGAGTGCAAGAATTTTTAGTAATATCACCAATTTGATTTGCAATTTGACTATTCTCAAAAGTCCTTACTAACCCATAAACCGTCTTGAATTGCTCTTCTTTTAATGCATTCGAAGGATCTTCATTGCAGCTTACAAATAAGATGATGAGTGGCAATATGTAAAGTAGTTTTTTCATTGGTTTTCCTGTTGTATATACTAGTAACTACCAAAATAACAAAAGTTAATGAAATAAAAAAGCCATTATAACTCAAGTTACAATGGCTTTGTATAATTACTCAACTAGAATACTATTTTTTGGGTGATTCAATTACTAATTCATTAAATTCATCGATAGGATCTTGATTATTCATCGATTCACCCAGTCCAATTACATTAACAGTTATGTTCATAGTCTTAGCGTGCAATTTGAAATCTTCTATGATTTCTATTACATCAGGGTGTATGGTTTTAGTTCTACTAGCATCTATGTCAAGCAATGTATCTTCTGGGATTTGATCTAATGTGTGTAATATTCCTGCTTTGTTCAGAAAACTAACTTCCTCTGCTAGTCTCAAAGTAACATGATTTTCATTGTCCAAATCTCCTTTTATCATTTCATATGGAGTTTTGTAGTTCTTCCATAGTATTTGTACTATAGCTACAGACATACCCAAACCAATTCCAATAAGTAAGTCTGTGAATACTATACCAATTATAGTTATTACAAATGGCAAAAACTCATTAAGACCTTTTTTATACATTTGCATAAATAGAGCAGGCTTTGCTAATTTAAAACCTACTACAAAAAGAATAGCAGCCAAACTTGCTAAAGGAATTAAGTTAAGAATATTAGGTATAGCTATTGCACAAAGTAATAGCAACACTCCGTGCATAATTGCAGAAGCTTTAGTCTTACCACCGGACTGGATATTAGCAGAGCTTCGTACAATTACTTGTGTAACTGGCAACCCGCCTATCATTCCAGAAACTATGTTGCCCACTCCTTGAGCGGTTAGTTCCCTATTAGTAGGCGTTACATTCTTTTCGGGGTCTAGTTTGTCGGTAGCTTCTACGCTTAAGAGTGTTTCCAAACTTGCAACTACTGCTATAGTAAATGCAACAGAATAGACTGCAGGATTGTTAAATTGACTAAAATCTGGAAGGGTAAATTGAGAGATAAACCCACTGAATGACTCGGCAACAGGAATACTAACTAATTGTTTTGGCATTAGAGCCAAACCAGGTATTTCTTGGAAGACTATACCAAGTACTATACCGACGATAACAGCTACTAAAGGACCTTGAACTAACTTTAGCGCCTTGATGTTTTTGATAAAAGGTCTATCCCAAAGAATTAATATAGCAAGTGAAATGGCAGCTATAATCAATGCCCCTTCATTAATATAGTTAACCATATTAAATAATTCACTGAACGTGTTCTGTCCATCAGGTTGAACGAAATCCAAATCTCCCTCGAAATCGGCATCATATCCAAATGCGTGAGGTATTTGCTTTAGGATAATAATAATACCTATCCCGGAAAGCATACCTTTGATAACTGATGTTGGAAAATAATACCCAATTACTCCTGCTTTGAGTATACTTAAAATTATCTGAAATATACCAGCTATAACAACAGCTAGTAGGAATATATCATAAGCACCTAGTTCTTGTATTGCTACTAATACTATAACTGCAAGACCAGCGGCTGGACCACTCACACCTAATGATGATTTACTAATTGCTCCAACTACTATACCCCCAACTATACCTGCTATAATACCGGAGAACAATGGTGCCCCAGATGCAAGCGCAATTCCTAAACATAAGGGAATAGCAACTAATAGTACTACTATACTGGCTGGTAAGTCACTTTTTAAATTTGAAAATAAATTTTCTTTTTTTGAATTCATACAAATACACAATTTATACACTTACCAATTCGGTAAGCTTATTAATAATTATTACGATATAGCTAAAATTAAAAGCTATGCGCAATGTTAATAGTCAACTTTTTCTAGAATTATACTGATTGTTGTTGTATGTTTTCGGGGGGGGGTGTGCAAACTTCAGGTATATGGTCTGCATATTGTTTCAGATTGTATGTAATTGTAGATAAACTAGTACTATATTCAGATAAAAATTTGTGCAATTCATCTATTGAATAGTAAGCACCTACTTTATTTTTAGTATTCGTACTATGATTTCCGTTTTCTTCTTCATTGAGTTCAATTATAGAAATATTAGCCCTAGCTAACATATCACCAAAGTAAGGGAATGTAGAGGTAGAAACAAACAACATCAGTCCAATCATAAACATTGATCGGCGTTTAGTTTTCTTATATATATATGATGTTATTCTATTCAATATTATAAAATTCAATTATATTTGGTATTACATTTTTTAATATACGAATAAACTTACAATTATATTGGAAATTAGTTCAACTAAACGTCTTTAAATTGCTACAATCAATACATCATTTGATTTTGTAAGTGTTCGTAAAATGTCTTTTTATAAATGAGTAATTACTTATATTTATACTTTTTTGCAGTTTAGGAAATAGTCCGAAGATTACAATTGGAAAGAAATTGAGCTCCTCCTGTAGAGCAAGTAGTATAAATCATAATCCAGGTATAATAGTAGTGAATTAATCAAACAATTCCTGATTGACCCCAATTATAAAAATTCATTCATTATCTTGACCGAAGTTATGGTAATTGCGTCAATAGAATATAAATAGGAACTTTACTCATAATTCCTATTATGCTGTTAACAACGCAATAAACTCTATAAAAGACTATTAATTAGCATAATATCTTAATTATTCTTAGTTTTGTTTTTAATATTTTTACATAGTGTACTTTTTTGACAAATTTTAAGCAACTAGGTCTTTCAGACAATTTACTGAAGGCCATCAATGAACTCGGGTTCGATACTCCCACAGATATTCAAATACAAGCAATTCCCAAACTAATAAAAGATGACAAAGATTTCATCGGATTAGCACAGACTGGAACAGGTAAAACTGCTGCTTTTGGATTACCATTGTTGGAAAGAATTGATCCCGCTATGAAAGCAACTCAAGCGCTAATACTAGCACCTACTCGTGAGTTAGGTCAGCAGATAGCCGAGCAGTTGGATATTTATAGCAAATATCAGGAAAAGCTAAACGTACTTGCAGTGTACGGTGGAGCACCCATCGCTAATCAGATGAGAGCCCTTAAGAAAACACAGCATGCTATTATAGCTACTCCAGGCCGGTTATTAGACCTTATCAAACGTAGAGCCGTAAATTTAGAAAGCGTTCGTTTCCTTGTATTAGACGAGGCAGATGAAATGCTAAATATGGGCTTCAAAGAAGATTTGGATTTGATACTTAGTTATACTCCAGCAGAAAAGCTTACGTGGCTATTCTCAGCGACTATGCCTAAGGAAATAAAGAAAATAGTTAACAAATATATGGACAATCCTACTGAAGTTAGGATTAACTCACAAGACCAAGTTAACGTAGATATAGAGCACCAATACGCATTAGTAAAGGGCTCTGACAAAGCAGAAGCATTATCTAGAATACTAGATATAAGCCCAGATATGCGGGGCGTAGTCTTCTGTAGAACTAAACACGAGACACAAGAACTAGCAGAATTATTGCTTAGACAAAACTACAAAGCAGACGCACTACATGGTGATCTTTCTCAAGCTCAGCGTGATAGAGTAATGCGTAGATTCAAAAAACATGAGTTACATGTACTGATAGCTACCGATGTGGCAGCAAGAGGTATAGATGTAAACGATTTAACTCACGTGATTCACCACACTTTACCAGACGACAACTCGTACTACACTCACCGTAGTGGACGTACTGCAAGAGCTGGGAAAAAAGGTATATCACTCGCTTTCATTAGTGGAAGAGAAAAACATAGGATACACAAATTGGAATCTCAATTAGGAATTGAATTCGATCGCTCATTTATCCCAAATGCTAATGATATTGCAGACATTAGAGTAGAAGATTGGTGCATGAAAGTGCTTAACAAAGGTACTGCTGGTAAGGTTTCGAAAAAACTTAATCAAAAAGCAACTGATATTTTCTTCAGACTTTCTAAAGAAGAATTAGTAGAAAAACTACTAGTATTAGAATTAGAAAAAATAAAATCTGACAGCGATAAAGACCTTAATGATACTGAATCTAGAGGATTCTCTGGTGGTGGTAGAGGCGGAAGCGGTGGCGGAAGTCGTGGCAAAAGACGCAGCGGCGGAAGCGGCGGCGGCGGTGGTAAAAAACCATTCGGAAAGTTCGCTAATAAAGGCGGCGGCGGCAAAAGCGCTCACACTCGTAGAAAAAGATAATAACTTCACAAAACCCAATCACACCGATTGGGTTTTTCTTTTTTAGGGTAAGTTGGATGCTAGAGTATAATTAAATTTAGGATTTGTGTACTAATCTATCGCTCTGACTATTTTTGTAGGGTTTTGTCTAGTGTCGAATAAATCTAATATTCTAACTTCATTCGTTTGATTATTTATATAATAGATTATTTTGATGTGTCTTTTAACTAAGTATCTATACTCTCTAGTCTTGTTTAATAGAAGTGGTTCTATACTCCCTGAAAGTGGGAATTCCGAAAGGTTCTGCGTGGAATCTAATATTTCAATTATCTGAGACTTTGCAATTTTGTTATTTGATTCTATAGAGAGGAATTGGAATAAACCGTCTAGTTGATTAGCTGCAAATCTAGACCAAATTACTTTAAGTTTAGCCATTGTATTTACGAACTAACTCTTCATTGCTAATAGTATCGCCATTCTCAAAGTCTTTTTCAGATTTCATTATTCTTTTTTTTAGATCAAATTCGTATAACGAAACTTCCTCTTTCAGTTGAGTTTCCAACCTAGTGATTGCATTTTCATCTGTTAGAGTTAAAAATTTTTGGACGAAATCTATTTTTCTTGATTGCAAATCCATTTTCTAATAACCTAATAATGTTTGTTTAGTACTGTAGTTTAATACGATTAGCCATCTAGTCTATTTTGCTAAGTAGTATAGTGACTAAAACACAATTTAAATAAAATGTAAGAATATTTAACACTATAGTCTTCATTTTTATTGATGGTTCTTAACCCCTTCAATGAAATATACCAGAGGCAGTTTATCTTCGAAGTTTTTAATTCTATATTTCTTTGGCTCGAATTCCACCATATTTTTGAAGCAATTATAAGGTGAGTAGTCGTACTCATCTAAAGCAGATATTTGAATCCCATTTTTTATCAGACTATTTACAACTTCGCTTATACTATGATTCCTAATCTATATGTACCCTTTCCCTTATGGCATCTTCAAAAAAGTGGTGGAGGGTAAACATCTGCTCGGCACCTATTTTCTGTCCGAATTGTGCTATCATGTATACTAGTAAACCAACTCCTAGCAATGTTGGTACTCCCATAGTCAGCAAGCTAGCATCATTATTCATCTGCCATTCTACTCCGCCCCAGACCAACAGACCAGCTAATAGAATAGAGATAGTACCATAAGCAAAAGCAAACAAAGTCCAAACGCTCGATTTGGGACTATAAAGGCCACGTATGAGCGTGCCTTTCTCATGTGGCTCCAACATCAAAGAAAGCTCCGGCGACCAATAGTGATTGTCCTTTGCCGCTATACGTAGCTTTATGAATGAGGTGGCCACCGAACCTGCTATATCACCTTCTGTGGCTAATAGCTCTTTGAAGTGAGTCGTATGCTCTTCTATAGTTCCGGTACACACTTTCCTGAACCGTGGTCTTAGCTTAAAACTGCTCATATTTTTAATATTTAATGATAATGAAGAATATAATATAACAAAAAAAATCCCCACACACTGTGCAGGGATTGTAAATAACATCTATTTTGGATAATGGATTATCCTTTTTGAGTTTTCTTTCTTTGGTTAGGGTCTAACACATCTTTTCTGATACGTATAGACTCTGGAGTGATTTCCAATAGCTCATCTTCCGAAAGGAATTCGATAGATGCGTCTAGTGATAATTGTTTGTGAGGTCTGATAGAAACTGTATTATCCGAGCCAGAAGCACGCATATTAGTTAATTGTTTCTCACGCACGATATTGATATTCAAATCGCCTGGCTTGTTTCTCTCACCTACGACCATACCCATATATACTTTAACACCTATACCTACTATCAGAATACCTCTGTCGTCCATACCAACACAAGCGTATTCAGTAGTTTTACCAGCTCTGTCCGATACTAGTACACCAGTCGAACGTTGAGATATATCACCAGCCCAAGGTTGGTAATCATGGAATAGATTATTGATAATACCAGAACCTTTGGTATCAGTCATAAACTGGCTACGATACCCGATTAGTCCACGAGATGGAACTAAAAATTCGATATCCGTTCTACCATGTCCATGAGACATCATATTTACTAATTGACCTTTTCTTAGTTGAAGTTTCTCTGTTACAGTACCAACAAATTCGTCTGGAACATCGATGAATACTTCTTCAAACGGTTCGTGCTTTTTACCCTCTATAGTCTTAGTGATTACAGTTGGCTTAGATACCATTAACTCGAATCCTTCACGTCTCATAGATTCGATAAGTACACCTAATTGCAACTCACCTCTACCACTAACTTCGAAAGCGTCTGTTCTTTCTGTATCTTTCACTTTTAGAGAAACGTTCAATTTCATTTCTTTTTCTAAACGAGCTTTCAAGTGACGTGAAGTAACAAATTTACCTTCAGTACCAGCAAATGGGCCATTATTCACATAGAATATCATACTTACAGTTGGCTCATCTATCTTAATTCTGTCCATAGGTTTCGGATCATCATTATCAGTTACCGTATCACCGATTTTGATGTCTTCTATACCAGCTATTGCTACTATATCACCTGATTCTACAGAGTCAACTTGAGTTTTACCTAAGCCAGAGAAGGCATACAATGCGTTTAGTTTTTGGTTTCTTTTAATACCACTTTCAGTTGAAACTGAGTATTGTTTGTTCATCTCTAACATACCATTCCAAACACGACCAATAGCTATTTGACCAACATAGTTGTCATAGTCTAATGAAGCTGCAAGGAATTGAGTTGGAAGAGTATCATCAGCCGTAGGGCCAGGTATTCTTTCGATTATAGTATCAAATAATGGTTTCAAATCTGGTGATTCGTCTTCCAAGTTGTACTTAGCTATACCATCTTTACCAATAGTATAAAGAATAGGGAAATCGATTTGCTCATCAGTAGCGTCTACATCTATGAATAGATCGTAAACTTCTTCGATTACTTCAGCAATACGACCATCAGGTCTATCTATCTTGTTAATAACAAGAATAATAGGTAACCCAAGAGCTAATGCCTTTTTCACAACAAATCTAGTTTGTGGTAAAGGACCTTCTGAAGAGTCAACTAATAGAATAGCTCCATCAACTATAGACAAACTACGCTCTACTTCACCACCGAAATCGGCGTGACCAGGAGTGTCCATGATGTTGATTTTTCTACCTTCGTAGTAAACCGCTGTGTTTTTTGCAGAGATTGTGATACCACGCTCTTTCTCTTGATCCATCGAGTCCATCACTCGTTCTTCAACGTGTTGATTGTCTCTGTAAGTACCTGATTGTTGAAGCATGGCATCTACTAAAGTAGTCTTCCCATGATCAACGTGTGCTATAATAGCTATGTTTCTGAAATTGTCTTTTATCATTTTCGTATTGTGTATTTAAAAAAGAACGCAAGTTACGGAATAATTATAGACTAGGTGTTTCTTATTGAATATTTTTTTAATATTTGTACTATCTTAACAATTCTAATTTGGTTAAATCCTTGATTGTGTTGATTAATTAGGTTTGTCATTACCATTTATATTCAATAATTTGTTATTCTGATTGTCTATAAACTATATCTATGATAAGTAACACACTAAATAAATTTGATATAAACCTCAACGAAAGAGAGAGGGCAATACTCCGTTCCATAGTGAATCTGTACATAGCCAATGCGGCACCTGTTGGCTCGCGTAAGCTATCGAAGTTCTTGGAGCATAATCTCAGTATAAGCTCGGCAACTATCCGTAACGTTATGGGCGATTTAGAAGAAATGGAGCTAGTTACTCATCCTCATACATCGGCAGGGAGAATACCCACTGACAAGGGCTACCGTTTCTATGTGGACTACCTAATGCAAATGGAAAAAATATCTGACCAAGAGCAACAGGTGATAAACGCTATCTCTGATGATGGTAAAGATTCGGACTCTATCCTAAAAGAGACCTCAAAGCTACTCGGAATACTCTCGAAGTACTTAGCAGTAGTACGTATCCCTACGGTAAAAGAAATCAAAGTAAAAAAGCTAGAGCTGATAAAACTATCTTCAACTCATATACTAGTAGTCCTAGCATTAGAATCCAATGTAGTGAATACAGTAACACTAGAAGCACGATTCGAAGTAGAAGATTCGCACTTAGTCAAAATAGCAACTGCTATAAACGAGAAAATAGCTGGTAGAAACATAAATGAACTAAGAGCTTCATTCCCCGAAATGCTAGCAGATATAGAGCTAACCGAAAAACCACTTATTCGACTTTTCGTAGATTCGGTGGATAAGATATTCAACATGAAATCCGTGAATAATAAGCTATTCACCTCAGGTACACAAAACCTACTAGAGCTCCCCGAATTCGAAGATATAGCACGCGTAAAAAGCATAATAGAACTAGTAGAAAACGAAGATATAATCATCCATTTGCTAGACAATATGCCCGAGCGAAATGATATGCAAGTTTACATAGGTGCAGAAATTGGCGACCAACAGCTAAGCGATTATAGTATGATAATCTCCAACTACAGCTTGGGTGATAGCGGCTCTGGCACTATAGGACTAATCGGCCCCAAGCGTATGCAATACAACAAAATGCTGCCGCTAGTAAAAATCGTCTCGGAGTTGCTGTCAGGTAAGAGGGAGTGATGTAGATGTGTATTCCCCTCTTTAAGCGTAGCAAAAGAGGGGTGGATCACGCCAAAGGCGTGAGACGGGCTTGCCAAGCTGAAGGCATGGGTGTTTAAAAAGTCTTGGAAATTCTTTTGTCAGAATCAGAATTTACAGGATTTAAAGATTTTCAGAACTACACCAAGCTCACTGAGCGGAGTCGAAGTGGCAGGTGGTTGGAAGAGTCTAGGAAAAGTAATAGAGGTTGTGTAATTTAGAACACGATTGCAAGATGATTAAGATTACGATAATGATACTATTTGTCTGAATCAGAATTCACAGGATTAAAAGATTTTCAGGATGTTATTTGTTCCAATTTTTTTATTTGGCTAGAAAGTAAAGTAAGGATTAGAATGAAAAAGTATAACTATATAACACTCCTTTTGTTGATGGCTACAATGTTGTTTGGATGTAAATCCAATAACATTGATGATAAGGAGGAATTAGATAAGCAACACATGTTAAAACTTATCGAAGACATTATTGATAATCCTACTAATATTATTGAAACATTAGAAAACAGTCAATATATCAAATGTGACTATTATATTAGTCGAATAGAAAGAGATGAACGGGAACTTACTGGTTTTACGAATGTTGTAAATTATCTAATTGAGAATAATTATACTTATGAAGCTATTGATGTTTATGACTATAATGAAACAAAAGATGTCGATGGTTTTCACCCTACAAGAAAGAAATCGTTCCACCTCTATTATGTTGTGAATAAAGGCAAAGAGAATCAAGATTATATAACCTTCCATTTTTATTCGAAAAATGAAAGTATTATATTTGATGGTTTATACCAGCCAATAGATTAGAAAAATTATATAGACTTAATTAACAAAGAACAGGAGCCATATATGACAAGATTAGTTCTATTATTTATATTTTTTTTATCAATCCCTCTTATTAGTGAAGAGGTAGAAATACCCGACGATCTCATTCCAATTGAAGGAAATTCAAAAATTCTTTTTTCTTATGAATTTGATGATGAACCTCGAATTATTGAGCGAATTAGCCCCACAGAATTTCTAGTAATGATGTTGGATGATGATGATGCTGTTTTATATACTTATAATAGTGAAAACAACACTGTAGAAAAGAAATCTGAATTTAAAATAAAATCAAAAGAAAGTTTATACGGATACAATAGAAAAGAAAATACTCTTTACCTCTATTTTGTAATTTCAGGAGAATTGACTACTTCTTACTTTAAGACTTATAAAGAGTTTAGTTGGAGAGAAACAGCGATTGATCTAACAACTTACTTACCAATAAGTACAGAAATAATTTATACTTCTTCTTCAGGAGAAAAATTTGACATTGAAGACATTAACTGGAAAATTGAATATGCCTCAAATAAAATTGATTCTTCTATATTCTTAAAATTACCTGATGGTTTAGAGTTAGAGTCTGATGATTTTAAAAAATTGAATATCTCATTTAATAAAAAAGATAGTTCTAAAAAGAACTTTCTTCATCTAGCACTAAATAGTGATAGCAATACACTATATGCTCGTGTTTCAAATTTTGATACTTATCAAACAAGTCCTAAAGGTTCTTTTGTAAAGTTATTAGATAACATAGAGTCAATAAAAAACGTTGATGTAAATTATACATATCTCGATGATAATTCTAATCTCTACTTTGTACTTAGTTGGATTGATGAAGAGCTTGATAAAATGTTTATCTCTCTCAACAAAATAACTTCTGAAGGTAAACTTACACAAAAGATTAAAGAGATGCCATTTGAGATTGATGAGGAAGAATATAGATTTAAAAGGTTTGAACCAATTTATGAAAATGAAGACGAGATAAAGTTATTTGGGGTCTCTAGATATGAAGGTGATGAAGATACAGGATTAGAGCCTGTATCTGGGTTATATACTATTACACTTAATCCCCATACTATGGAATTCGATCTTGTATCAAGAACATTAACTGAAGATGAAGGAAAAGAGATAAATACTGAAAAAGCAGAAATATTTAATAGTTATGACATAGAATTCAAATTTAATGTAATTAGTAAAGTCATTGAATATGATAATGGTTATTTGCTTCTTACAGAGAATTCCTTACTCCAATCTAGGAGTGGAGATAGATATAGTTCATACGAACACAGCTTTGATGATATTAATTTATTCTCATTAGACAAAGATTTGAATTTTAGATGGAATAACTTTATTGATAGGGACTTCCGAAGAGTATCTTGGATACTTGGGATGGCTCTGAATTCAACCTTTTGGAGAGCAAAGCAAATAGTACTAGATCCAATTATTTCAGACGACCAAATTTCTTTTATTTATTCAACTACTGAGCCCGAAAAGGAGATTCGTAAAGCCACTTATAGTATGAAGTCTGGGGAATTAGTTAGTGAAATTTCATATTTTGAAAATTATGGTTTCCCCTCTTATTTTCCGGGTTTCCAGTTTCCAATTGGTAATAACGAATTTGTTACTTTAGTTTCTGTATATAATCATTTTCTAGTACGGTATAAGTTATTAAAATAAAACTATTTATTGTGGGCAAGAGGCTACAAAATGAAATTCACAATCAAAACAACAATAAACACTGCGGCTAAGAATATCTATGATGCTTGGTTAAGTAGCGACGGACATACTAAAATGACAGGTGGAGAAGCGACAGCGTCTAAAGTTATCGGTGATGATTTCACGACGTGGGATGGATATATCTCTGGCAAGAACTTAGCTCTAGACGAGAACAAAAGAATCGTTCAATCTTGGCGAAGTTCCGAATTTGATGAAGCCGATGAGGATTCTCAAATCGAAGTAATATTAGCTGAGAATAATGGAATAACTGAATTAACGCTACATCATACTAATCTTCCTGAGGGTGAAGATCACTACAGGGGTGGTTGGGATGAACACTACTTCCAACCTATGAAAGCATTTTTTGAAAATAGAAACTAAATAATTTTAAGTAAAAACATGGTTTAATATGTTATGGGAAAAATAGATATACGTGAGTCGTTAGAAATACAAACTAGTGCCGACAAAGCATGGGAAATTATTGGCCCGAATTTCTTGAATATAGCTGAATGGGGAAGAGGGATAAGCAAGTCTTGGGAAAATGAAACTGCTCCAAAATCAATAGAAGGTGCACCAGCTGGAGGTCGGTTTTGCGATCTAGGTAAATTTGGAATAGCAGACGAACGTATTTTGCACTATAGTGATGAGAATAGAGAAATCTCATGGTCAGCATCAAGTGACAAATTACCCGGTTTTCTGAAAAATCTGCAAAACGATTTAAAAGTAGAGGCGATAGACGAAAACTCATGTAGAGTATCTACAAATATAACTGCTAATTTGACTGGTATTGGTGGTCTATTTCTAGGGAGTCCAATTAAGAAAAACTTTGGGAAACTATTAAAAGGATTTGTAAAAGATTGGAAAAGCTATGCTGAAACTGGACAACCCTCAGACACCAAGAAAAGAGAACTCTCCAAGTTTAAATAATATATTCTAATATAACTCTTAAGAGTCGTAGATACACTATTCATTTTGAATATACTTTTTATAATTAACTAAAATAAAAAAATGACCGAAAAATCAGAAGAATTAGACGATTATTTAGATAATCACTATATACATCGGAGTAATTTGTTGAGAGCTGCTGTACTAGGAGCCAATGATGGCATTCTATCAACTGCGAGTATAGCGATTGGTGTTGCAGCTGCGAGTGATTTTAGAGAGCCCGTTATCTTGGCTACATTAGCTGGGTTAGTTGCTGGTGCTCTATCTATGGCAGCGGGAGAATATGTCTCGGTTAGTTCACAAACAGATGTAGAACATGCAGACATAGAACGCGAAAAGCAAGAGCTGGATGAAATGCCAGAGCTGGAATTGCAACGGCTAGCAGAAATATATGAGAAAAGAGGACTGAAAAAAGAAACGGCTCTGACAGTAGCTAGGGAAATGACGGAACATGATGCATTGGGTGCACACGTTAGAGACGAATTAGGTATCAATGAAATAAGTCAAGCGAAGCCCATGCAAGCTGCATTTGCCTCTGGTGCTGCGTTCACTGTAGGTGGATTGCTTCCATTTCTTGTTACTCTCTTTTTACCATTGAAAACTATGGAGTTTTCACTTTACGGTTTTGCCATAATATTTCTTATTATTCTCGGTGCATTAGCTGCTAAGACTGGTGGTTCAAGCATAGGGAAAGCTATAATGCGAATTACATTTTGGGGAACTGTAGCAATGGGACTGACTGCACTAGTGGGTTATATGTTCAATGTGAATGTAGGGTAATGTGCTTACTCACTAACTATGAATTTCTTAGAATAAATCTTATTGCCAATAGTGAAACGAAGTAGATAAGTACCTGCAGGTTTTTTGCCAATAGTAAGTTCATATATTTGCTTGTGGTGGAGTCCTTGATAGAGATTTGCTAAAGCATTTCCCGATAGGTCGAATAGTTCGATTGTCATCTGTTCGCCGGAAGGAACATCTAACTCTAATCTGATTTTTCCATCTTTTGTTGGGTTGGGATAAACCGAAAATTGACTTTGCTCTTCTGCAACTTCTACACTTGTTAGTCGCTCTTTGAAGAAGACTTCGTTTGCCTGTAATTCAGCTTCTATTTTCTTTCTTGTATCCTCGTCCATATTAGGATAGCCCTCGTTTGGTGGAGTCATATTAATCTGTATCACAAAGCTAGCAGATTGATTAGCAGGCAATACAAAAGGTATTGTCGGCATAAAGAATCTTTGATCTGTTTTTTGTTTTAGATTCTCGCTCCGTGAAATAAAAGAACTCCAATAATCCAGATAATCATATTCATTTGGCAATTGTCTATACCCAAGTACTTTTAGTCTGGTATATTCATAATTATAGTCTATCTGAATTCCGCGAGCAAGAGGTGTTTCTAACCATTTGAAACTAATAAAACCGAAGTCTTCGCCCTTTTCAAACTCTTCCATTTCTGTTGCAAATGATACATAAGAGCTATCTTCTGGAAAAAGAATAATATCATTATCAATACCTGTAAAAGCATTTGTAATCTTCGTAATATCTATATCAAATACAGGTGCAAACGAAAGACTTTTGATATCATTTGCCGTATTATTGGTAATCACCCAATTAATAAAAATTACATTTTTTTGTGCTTCATTTTCATAACTATATACTCTTGTTTCTGCTTCAATTCCTATTGGTAATATATAGTAATTATATATTTCAGAAACTATATTAACATTCGTATCTGAGTCTTTGTAAATAGCTACTAAATCTTCATCTGATTTGAATAATGGTTTACTAATTAAACGAGTTCTGTCCGACTCATCAACTTTATAATCCCCATAGTAGGCACCAATATAATCATAACCAATCCAAATCGGCCATCTAGGAGCATCTTGATCAGATAAATCCTGACCCGAGTATTTATCATAGCTACTAGAGCTATATACTCTATATTTACTTGCTTTACTAGAGTCTATTAACTCACCATCAGAAATTGCCCCAGGTACAAACCAACTAGTAGCATCCATAAAATTGTAAGAATACTCTGGCAAATGAGATGTTGGTCCAGCTGCAAATTGCTCACGAAGTAATATAAACCCACCACCATATAAGTACTGTGCATTGGATCCGCGAGGCCAAATGAAGCCAGATTTTTTAGTCACGGGGTTGTGACCTACCATGCCACTATTAGTCACAGTTAGCTCTATATTGCCTTTTGTTGAAGTTACTGAGTGGTAGGTGGGTATCTGGGAAAATACAGCAGAGAATGCCGTTAAAAATACTAATAGGTATATCGTAGTTTTCATTACACTCCTCGTGTATTTGGTTCCCATATAAATTTGTGCATCTGCATTTGCATTCTTGCTGGCAGATGATCTTCTAATATCCAATTTGCTAGTACTATCGGTTCTATTTCACCGAAAACGGGTGAGAACAAAACCTCGCTTACCCTATTAAATAGATAATACTCACGGCATTTTTCTATTGCCCAATCGTAATCTACTCTATCTTTGATTACGAACTTAACCTCGTCTTTTATATCGAGCTTTGGCATATTATCATAATTATTCTTTTTGTGCATTGCCGAGCCAGGACACTTTAAATCAAGTATTTTTACAGCTTCTTTAGGTACTTTTCCTATATCTTGTTGTCCATTAGTTTCTATTACTACATCGTATCCACGGTTGAGCACTTCTTCAACTAGAGTACCTATTTCTTTTTGCTCAAGTGGTTCGCCACCTGTCAGCATCAGAAATTTACAGTTGTACTTTTCTACTTCTCCGAGTATTTCGTCTATACTCATTAGCTTTTCTATTTGTTTTCTTTCTAGTGCATACGGCGTATCGCACCACGTACATCGGAGCAAACACCCTTGCATACGAACAAACACGCAAGGCATACCACTACGGCTACCTTCACCTTGTATCGAGTAAAATATCTCGTTTACGTTGTATTTTATTTCGTCTCTGTTCATACTAATAACACATTAACTAATATAAAGTTACTAAATTTTTTCCAAAACTGCAATTGATTCTATATGATATGTCTGAGGGAACATATCAACTGGTAATACGCTAACTACTTTGTATTTCTCGCCCAATAGCTGACAATCTCTAGCTTGGGTAGATGGATTGCAACTCACATATACTATTTTCGGTGCATTGACTGTAAGTAAATGCTCTACCAAATTAGTATGCATTCCAGCTCTTGGAGGATCTATAAAAATAATATCTGGCGATGGTAATTTGTCAAGCAATTCAGGCGTATCTTTCGCGTGTAAATCAGCCACTTGGAATGTTGTGTTCTTTATTCCATTTAACTCAGCATTCACTTTTGCATCAGATATAGATGATTCGACTAACTCGACTCCGTGCATTTCCTTTACTCGCTTTGCAGCTGGCAGAGCTATAGAACCAGTACCACAGTACAAATCCCAAGCTACCATATTCTCGTCCAAATCTACAGCATCTATAATCTTTTGAATAAAATTATTGAGCTGGATTCTATTTGTTTGGAAAAAAGAGAATGGAGATACTTTGAAGTCCACTCCTAGTATATTATCCATCAGATATTCTTTACCGATTATCAATTTTTTAGAATCGATATTTACAGGCGAAGGCCCAGCGTTAATAGCATGGATGAAATTAATATCACCATCTATTTTATCAGCCAATAGATGAGCTAACTCATCTACTTTTGTATCATGTTCATCATCAGTAGCATTCGTAGTTAGCACCATCATGATACTATCATTTGAGCCACTATGACGAATAATAAGCTCACGCAAATAACCAGTTTTTTCTCTTTTATCGAATGCTGATAATTCATTTTCTAAAGCAAAATTACGTACAATTGATAAAATCTCATTTCCATTTTTGGGGTGGATATGACATTCTTTGATATCCAATACTTTCTCATAAGCACCTGGAGTGTGTAGTCCGAGAGCAAATTCTTTGTCTTCTATCTCTTCTTCTGATTCGACTTCCTTTCTCGTAACCCAACGCTTAGCGCTGAAAGTGAAATCCATCTTATTGCGATAATTAAACTCATCTGGACAAGGAACAACATCTAGTATAGTCGTTTCTATTTTACCAATTCTCTGGAAAGCATCTATTACGTGCTGTTTCTTCCATTTTAGTTGGTTCTCGTAGTTCATATTTTGCCAACTACAACCACCGCAATCATCGAAGTAATCGCATCTTGGCTCTATTCGCTCATGACCTGGCTTTAGTAGTTTTACGAATCCCGCTTCGTTGTAGCTCTTACGTTTTTTACGAACGTATGCTTCTACCACATCACCAGGTACTACTTTTTTGATGAAATGAACTTTATCATTTAATCTAGCTATAGCCTTACCTTCGAACCCGATAGATTCGATAGTTAACTCTATATTTTGCTTGTATTGTTTTGTCATTATTATTCTAAATAAAACAAGCACTAATCAGTATTAGATTAATGCTTAGGGTTGTGATAATTTATATTTCCTTTTTCTCAATTCAGCGATAGCTCAGGCAATTTATGCTTCGAGTTATTATAGAACATAAGGCTCTCTATCCTGAAAGTCATATATTTGAACAATGGAAATTGTTCAGTAATAGCTCTTACTTCTTCTTTAGTACCAGCCACAGCTACTACCCAAAGGCAAGTACGGTCATCTGACAAACCGTAACTAAGTATAACGCCTTTGTCCATCATATCCACTACGTAGTCCCTCTGTGCTGCTACCAAAGTGTAGAACTCAGTTGGAGGGTTTACTGGCATTTTAATCTCTATCATAAAATGCTTTAATATATTAAAATTCTTTGCATCCATATTCTTATACCTTCGCTGGTAAATTTCTTTTAATTGCTTCGTACAAACTATCTGCCGTTATTAACTCTATACAGCTATACTCTTCGTTTGTACACTTAGCACTGAAATAGCATTTACATTCTTTAGTAGGTTCTACTATTTCACCTCTGCCATATAGTTCAAACTCTTTAGAGTTGAATATATTGTTAACTAGTATAATTGGCTTTTTAAGCCCTATAGCGAGGTGCGATGCCATAGTGACAACACTAACTACCAAATCACACTTATTTATCAATGAGATGAACTTATCGAGCGAAAAATGACCTAAGTAAGCTGCCTTAGTCACATCAGCTAAATACTCATTTCTATGATTTTCCTGAGCACCACCTAGAAGCAAGGGATAATAGCCTTTTTTCTGTAATTTCTTTATCAATTCTATCCAAGTACTATCTGGGATAAGTCGGCTAGTCCATCTATCTCCGCAACCAGTATTCAGACCAACGATTTTCTTGCCATCATTTGCTATTCGCCAGTAGTGGTCAGCTACATCTATTATATATTCTTCATTATCGAATTCCCAACCGCATATCTCAAATATCTCTTCTGGATATGATTTAGTATTGGCTTTGCTCACATCATCGAATAGACCCGTTAGAAATTTTGGTAATGCTCTACTGTCTATCGGAGCAGGTTTACCATCTTTCAGGGTATAACCGATTTTCTCTTTTGATGTTATTGAATTTGTCAATGCACAAGCTTCGTAGTCTTTATCTAGATTTATTACTAAATCAAATTCGCTGTTTTGTAATTGAATTATTGACTTATGATCTAGCTTTAGTATTCTATCAACCGATTTTGGCAGTATATCTGGGAATTCGGTAACCCACCATATTTCCTTATCACTATGTTCTAACCATAATTTATGGAGCAATGGGGTTGTGCGAATAACATCGCCGATAGCACCTAATTTCACTAAAAGCACTTTACCTGTTTTCTTGTCGTAATACTCACAATTATCGCAATGTACACCATGCTTTTTGTGCGGTTTGCAAGGTATATGTCCCAAGAAGTGCTTGCAATCGCTATGATAAATCAGCTTTTCTGTCATTTAGTCTAGTCTATACTGTATCATCAAAGAAAAGTAGAAATTGTAAGTCAATTCTTCCTCTAACTCATAACCCAATCCCGGTATCAGCACCTTAGTTGAGTATGGTGTTAAAAGCTGACCACGTTCATTATCTCTACCTAAAGCATTGAGGACATCTATACCCCAACTTACATTTATCATATAATTTTCGTGAATTTCGCCTTCTATACCTAATTTAAAAAGTCCACCTGTTCTGCCTGCGCTTTCCTTACTTATGCTTCTTTGACTAAGTTGTTCATCATTTAATCTAGATGTTTCATTTAGAATAAACTCTGATCCGTGTACATAGTTATAACGCAATTCTACACCAGCATAAAATGATGACATAGCTGAGGGGAATCTAAATATTGTATAGTTGATACCAACTAGAGGTGATAATATGTTCACTTCATGTGATAGTCTGAAAACACTGATATCACCAGGGAATTTCTCTCTAGCACTATAGAATGTATAATTAACTCCACCAACTAATCGCCAATCTCCAACATCATCCAATTTGTATTGCCCAATTACTTCAACTCCAGGCATAGCTCCATTGAAACTACCACCAGGTACAGATGAGTTTATTGGTCTTAATGTATTGATGGCAGGATTATCACCAAGTATCTTAGAAGTTGTAAAGGCTACGCCCAAGCTATACTCATAGTCATAGACATCAGCTTTCGCATTGGATGGCGCTAGCAATACAACGATAAGCAATATCGCTACTGCTATACTATTATAAATTTTCTCTGATTTGATATTCTTCATCTCTTTTAAAGTTTTTAACTATCATTTCGCCTAATAATCCTAACGAAACTAATTGAACACCTACTATTATCAATGCAATACCTAATAAGGCAGCAGGGCGGTTACTTAGGAACGTATCTCCCATTATCCACTCTACTGTAAGCCATGCATCTATTCCAAAACCTACTAATCCCATCAATGTTCCGACTGTGCCGAAAAAGTGCAACGGTCTTTTCAAGTATCTAGATGTAAATAATAACGTTAGTAAATCTAAAAATCCTTTAACATATCTCGATGCTCCGAACTTAGTTTTGCCGTGCTTTCTAGGATGGTGTTTAACTGGTATTTCAGTTATTCTAAAACCATTCCAATGAGCTAACACAGGTAAGTAGCGGTGCATTTCACCGTATATATCTAACGACTTTGCAGCTTCTGACCTATAGGCTTTTAACCCACAGTTAAAGTCATGTAATTTCAATCCGCTTGCTTTAGCCGTTATATAGTTAAAGAACTTAGACGGCAACGTCTTATTAATCGGATCATTTCTTTTTTTCTTCCAACCAGAAACTACGTCATAACCTTCTCTAATTTTTGACATTAGATTTGGAATTTCCATTGGGTCATCTTGCAAATCAGCATCCATAGTGATTATAACTGCACCTTTTGCCGCATTGAAACCAACTGAGAGTGCAGCTGATTTACCATAATTCCTTCTGAAGCGTATTGCTCTAAATTTAGGATTCTTTTTATTTATCTCTCTCATTACCGAGAAAGTACTGTCAGTAGAGCCATCATCGATAAATAGAACTTCATAGTTATTCTTCGCTTCTCTAGATAATACTCTTTCTAGCGAATTGCTAAGTTCTGTTATTGATTCTTCTTCATTGTAAGTAGGTATAACAACAGAAATCAAAGGTTTATTAGAATACTTAGGTTTCCCTTTTTTCCTATTAGTATTATCTTCTCTTTTTACTTCTACTTTCTCAGTAGTTTCATTCTCACTTTTTCTTTGTGGTTTTCTTTTTGGTCTATTACTTTGCCTTCTTTCTGGCTTATTCTCAGTAGTAACTTCAGCTTCTGGTGCTGGAGATTTTTCTGGTCTTGGAGTATTCCTCTTAGGCCTATTGTCTCTCTTACCATCACTTTTTTCATCACTTTTGACCACAGTGCTTCTATCAACTCTAGGTTGATTTCTTCTAGGTCCTGTATCTCTGATACTAAGCTCATCTCTTTGTTCAATATTTTCAGATTGACGTTCAGGACGATCTGATTTTTGCTCAGATGGATTATTATCTGGATTTATATTCTTATTCGTTTCTATGTCTTTATCCTAGTTGTATATTCACGTTGAATTAATAACAGTTATTTCAACAATTAATCACATTTAATTTTACAATTTAATAATCTTTAGCATTCTAATCACTAAATCACTTTCATAAATATAAGCAAAATATACACCACTTTGTATATTTTGTATGTTTATTTCATTACCTAAATACCCATTTTCCTTTATTAAGTTACCCGATAAGTCGAACAATTGGAACTTTTGGTATATTTCATTATTAATATTTATTTTTCCATTTGAATAATATATTGAATTATTTTCAACATTTATAATCACACTAGATTGAGGTTGACTATAAACTACTCGAACGAAGAAATTCTCTATAAATCTATTAGTAACGTATAACCTTTGACCTGTCACAATATTAGAATCTATAAGGTCACCATTTGTAACACCATCTATTATACTTACCTCGACAACTTCTAGTGATTTAGTTCCTTTAGGTACAAAGAAATAGAAGTCTTTACCTTCTTCTCTATTACCAAGTATATCTAATTGTAGCATTACAGTATCTAAATTTTTTGTTGGTTTTTCTCTGTAATCACTATCTGTATAGATCAGTTCATCTGGTAAATCTTCATATTGTCTTAGTATTCTAAATCCGGGTGTTATACTATTTGGAGGAGGAAATGATGGTAAATCTTTCTCATACATTTCATCAAAGTAAATAGTAGTAGAATCAGAGTAACCTGCCTTTAGAAGAAAGGCGTTTCCATCATAGTTTACATTCAAAGTGAACTGTGTGAAATCAACAGCATAAGTGCTTGTAGTATAGCACAATAATAACATTAGTATTAGTTTTTTCATATTCGCCTCATTAATAAAAAAATAGGGATAGTACATAACTGTAACTATCCCTATTATATTCTAATTCTATTTGACTAGAGTTATTTAACTATTTGTAGTCTCATAACTTTGTTGAATGAATTACCAGTTATTTTCACGAAATAGTTACCTGAAGCAATACCATTTGCTTGGAAAGGTACTTGGTTAGAACCAGCATTCAAGTCACTATTGAAAATAGTTGCAACAGTATTACCAACAGCGTCAATCAATGTAATGTTAACATTACCAGATTCTGGTAAGTTGAAATTAACAGTTGCATTGTCTAGAACTGGGTTAGGATAGACAGAATTAACTGTAGCCAATTCAGTAGTCTCTACTTTATTCAATTTGATTGAATTAGAAGAATTATTGATTTCTACTGAAGAGTAGTTATCAGAACTGATTGTACCGAAGAACTCACCAGTAGCAGCATCTGATAAATCAAATGTACCGTTCAATCCTTTAGCAGAGATTGATACTGGATATTCTACGTTAGTTAATTGTATTACCGCTTCGTTGTTATTTGTCAATTCAGTATTACCTTCAAATCTAACATCAAAAGATGGTGGAAGTGGTGGTAATTCGATAGAGTTTACTTTAGCACTATTTGAAACGAATAGAGACTTAGCACTTTGATTGTTGTCAGAAACAACGATTTCAGTAGACATTTCTTTTAATTCATTTCTAAATGTAAGTGAATTAGAAACTTCGTCAGATAGTTTAATTTTTGGAATACTGAAATAGTAGTAACCATTTTCATCAACTTTAATCCAATAACCTAAACCTGGACGCATTTCATTAACTTCTTTGTAACCTTCTTTAGTCATATATTTCCAAACACCATGCTCAAGCATATAGTTTTTGTCTGGTCTTGCTCCATTACCTAAAGCTCTAAAGTCTAATGCTAAAACATTGATAGGAACAGAAGGAGCACCAACAGCATTCCATCCACCTCTGTTTTCGTCTGAAGTGTAAACTCTAACAGGATTAATTTCAGGACTTACTTCAAAGATATTAGTACCTCTGAAAGTTCTGTCTATTTCATCTTCCTTATTATACTTTAAGAAATAACCTACACCTGGTCTAACTATACCATCAGATTCTTGTTGATATGAACTCAAGAAGAAATAGTAAGGGTCATTAAGAGCACCTTTCCAAGGGTTAGTATTACCTAAAGGTTGTACAGGTAATGATAGTAAGTTCCATCCAACATTGATAATTGGATTACCTTCATCATCAACATACTCAATAATCTTAGCGGGAGTGTATTCTATAATGAATTCTCTAATTCTAGGATCATCTATTTTCATAGAATATGCGAATTGTTCGTTTGGAACTGGAGTACCTTCTAACCACATATTAAGAGGTTCGAAAGATTTACCATTATCTGTATCTCTTATGAATAAAGAAGAACCTTCTATAAAGTCTTTTCTGTTCCATGTAATGATAATAGGATATCTTTGATCCTTATTAACTTTACCTGGATTGAATTTAACTTTGAAAAGTAATGAACGAGTAGTATCATCAGAACTTCTAATGTCTCTAGAGTTTGCTTTTACTTGTTCGTCATTAGTAGCGAAGTCATTCATTCCAAATGGAGCAAGTCCTGGTATTTCATCACCATAAGAGTTAACTGGGAAGAATCTAGCATCTAATTCATTTTCTAATAAAGGAACATTGTATTCAGTTTCACCGAATAATGAATCTACACCAATTGTAGCTCTATCTCCAGTACCAAAGATAAGAGTATTAACTTCACCATCTACATTTGCTACTGTTATAGGAATACCATTTAGCTTTCTACCTTGAGGATCTTGACCTTCTAAAGGTGGTCTAAAGTAAATAAATGTTACTTTAATTCTAATAGGAGAAAGATCTGCAAATTCCGATTTGAAAGTTATATAACCAGTATAGATACCAGTTTTTTCAATCTCAGGATTATCAGTAGCATCATCACCAGCTTGTATTTTAGCAGGGTCACAAGAAATTTGTAATGATATTCCACCTTCATCATTAGGAATGTCATTTAATTCATCTCTTTCAGAAGCTTCACCTAATATACCATTATCTATGTAAGGAATATAACCTTCAGTAGTCAAAGAAGGAATAGGATTATTTGGTTGTAATGTTCTAAATTCTAACCAAGGTTGATCAGAAACTACTTCTATATCTTTTAATAAAGTACCAGCTTCTACGTTCAATACTTCAACTGTTCTAGTAGCTGTATTTGGGAATGGATTAGGATTTCTATTAGGATTCAAATCTACAGTCATAGGATCAACTAATTCATACAAATCGTTACGACCTTCAACTAATTTAATTGGTGGTTGTTGTCCGATTTGTCTATTAACTTGAAAACCTAGTTTTGGTTGATTTGTCATATATTGGAACCAAATACCACCTGGTAAAATTAGGTTTGGTGGCTCATTTTGAGTTCTATTATCCATACCAGCAAGACCAGTAAATCGAGCACCTAAGTTTGAATTATAATTGGGTCTTTGTGGATTAGGGAAATCTTGACCTACTTGTGGATCATAACCTCTATAATCTACAAATGGAGCTTCTTGTAATATGTTCATATCGTTATAAACGATAGTATCACGTCCAATATGTAAATATGTAAAGTTTAGATTCGAAGCAGGCTCACTTTGGTTCAATACAGCTTTAAATCTTACGTATAATAAAACGTCAAAATCTTGAAATGTTAAACTAGTATTAGGTAATGGCTTATTACCACTAGCTGTGATTACAACAGCATGACCTCTATTTGAAGTAGTAGGAGAGGCATTGATATGAGTGTAAAATGCTTTATCTACTACATCACTCCAGTCAATTTGAAAGCCTTTAGCCAAAGGATCTCTTAACTTTGCTGAACTAGGAGCATATTTAGGATGAGTTGTTTCTACTCCTACAGGAGTTACAGACGCCGAATCATAAAAAAGCTTAAATTGAAAACTTTTTATCGGAGTTATAGGTAAATCAACTGAGTATCTGTTTTCATTAACAGCCCATCTATTATCTATAAATACAGGTACTACGAATTCTCTTTCGTACTCTGTATTTCTTGGCATTATGATTCTACCATTTGGGAACCATAAATCGTTGTACGCACCCTCTTGACCAGTCAATGATAGTACTGGTAAATTTGGGTAGGTAGGGTTTTGAGCGAACGAATTACCAAATCCGACAATAAACAGCAGGGCTGCTATTGCTAGACTAGTTAGTTTGTTTACGCCCTTCACTTTTGTATTATTTCTATACATTAGGACACCTTAAATTATTTATAAAAAATTAATTATTTATTATTTTCAATATTTTTGTTTTGTTACCATCGGTAACTTTAATGAAGTATATACCTTGCTTCATGAGCTTTGTATCATATACTTTATTAAAATTACAAACTTGCGTATCAATCAATAATCCAGTATAATTATACACTTCAATAGAAAGTTCTTTATCTTTACTCATAATAACTCCGTTACTATAAACAAAGCTTATATCAGTTTCAACTGATGCTATTATAGAATCTTTTTTCGTTTCTAGATTATTTATTTCAAAAGAACTGGTTGGAAAATTAGTAGCACATATACATTCTGTACTTTTAACGGTTTCCATTTTTATATTAACTTTAGCTGAATCTTTTTTGTTAGATTTTACTCTCAAAGTAAGATTCAAGTCTTCTATATTGAGAACTTTCAAGTCAATTAAATAACTGTTAAGTTCTTCTTTTGTTACATTTTCAACTAAAAGTGATTCAGTTCCAACAACTTCTAAGAGATCTAAACTGTCTTCCTCAATAGTAATTCTTGTTTGCCAATAGTCTAAGGATTGCATTATCCCAAGATCAACACCAACATTAATTGATATAGTACTATCTGCTTTTATCTCTAATTGCTTTTTGTCAATATTAAAACCCAATTTTCTTTCAGGTTTATCAGCTATTGTACCTTTTATACTTATATCCTTTATAGTATCAACAATTCCTTTGAAACCATCAATAGGGTAGAAGTATTTAACTTTAAAGTAAGCGTCTTCTTCACATTCACCGATAAATTTTCCAGCGAAAGCGACAAGTGGCATATCACCACTTACTGGATTGGGAAATGCGTCGAAACTAACATATCCTTCCATTATTATCTCACCACGTTCACTATCGAATGTAGCATCTTTAAATTTAAAGAACTGTGATATAGTATTAGTGAATAACTTTTGATTCATTTGTACTACATCTGGATTGTATTCTATTACTATTTCGAATCCAACCAAAGAATCAGATTTGATAATATTACCTAAATACGGGGCAATAATTACATCTTTTTGATATTCCTTACCACACAAATCCATTGAACTTTTGTCCAATATCTCTAAGTTGTAAGTCAATGATTTAGCTATGGAGTTGCCTATAAAAAGCAACCCCAAAGCAAAAATCAAATATATTCTAGAACAATTCATTATTATCTATTGATAATAACTTTTTGAACTTTATTCACATTGTTTCCTTCTAATTTCAAGAAGTAAACACCTGAGCTAAGTTCGTTACCATTGAAATCATTCGCTGACCAAGGTCTTTGAATAGATTCACCAGCTCTTAATTCTTCATTGAATACAGTAGAAACTTTATTACCAACAGCATCATATACTGAAAGTGTGTAAGTACCACTGTTTTCTACTGCAACACTGTATGAAGTATAACCACTTACATAAGGATTAGTAGATAAAGAAAGACTAGCATTAACAACTTCTGTTTGCTCTACTATAGAACCAACATTATTGTCATTTACTCGGATATTGTTCAACTGTAAGTTACCATCTAAATTAGTAACGTCTACATATAATACTGGTTCAGATGAAGTGAATTCACCTGTACTAGCAAAGTAAACACCATTAGATGATTTGTTAGCCAATTTAATTTCGTTGTCTATGTTCAATTCAACATTCTCAACAGTACCATTAATATCAAAAGAGAATGATAATGGACCATTATGATTTTTATTGATATAAACTGGGATACTTGTAATACCATTATGTACTACTTTTTCACCAAGAACGATATTATCAGCAAGTAATTCAGCTTTTTTACCCTTGAATACAACTGTATCTAGCACCCAAGGTAATTCAGGAACTGAAGCAGCTAAATAAGTCATTATAACAGCAGCATCGTGCTCATTAACTTGATAGAATACTTTTTTCAATGAAGTAACTTCAGAAGGTAAATCATCAAAATAGTTCATGCTACGAGTAGTAACTTCAACTTTTTCAGTAACACCAGGAGAAATAGTTCTATAGAAGTATCTACCACTGTGATTCACGTCACCGTGATAAGCTGCTCTTCTTCTAACACTGTCCAAAGGAACTTGTGTAGCCATAGATCTTAGAATTAATCTTACATCGTTAAAAGTAACATATCTGTTTTGTGGTAAACCAAAGTGTCTTTCAGCAGGTGTTTTAGAGAAATCAACATCTCCGTCACCCCAGAATTCTTCGATATTCAAAGTCTTTTGAGCAGTGAATAGAATTCTATAGTTAGAAGCACCTGATGGTTGCCAAGCGTTAGATAAAGTTGTGCTATCAGTAGCTTGAGGCAGTACACAATATGTGCTATCAAGAGGATTATCAGTACAAGGCCATAAACCATTTAAAAAGTCATCAAATTCACCTTTTATACCTACAGAAGCATCTTTTATGATAACGTCTGTTTCAGTAGTTAAAGTATTACCACCGATTTGACCATAAGCAAACTCTATATCACCTTGAGGTGTAGCATCATCATCTGACTTATATAGAATTACTTGGAAATCAGCAATACTTGATGGTTTAGTTTTGTCGTTAATATTTAGATCTCTCCATTCGATAGTCAATTTGTCAGACTCTCTTTTGTAAAGAATTCTAGTTCTTGTGTATAATTGTAACGCTTCTACATCAGTTCTGTAAACGTGATCACCCCAAAAAGGAGCAACAACATTTTGTTGATACGTAGAAGGTAAATCTTTAAACAAACCAGTAGGGTTTGCTTGTTTCAAAAAGTTAGGACTGTCAAATGTAACAAAACCATTCACACAGATCCATAATTCTGTATATACCTCACCATTATATTCAAATGGGAATCCTATGCTTATTTTAGCATATCCATCATCCGCATCTTGAATAGCAGGTGGTTTGATAAAATCAACAGCATCAAGTACAGTTCCGCCAACGATTGGCTCATAGTTCTTTTGTACTAAATGCAGAGATTTGAACTCACCCGGTACATCAGACTTTAGCGTTAAACTACTTGAAAGTGCTATTACCGCAACAGTCAACGCAGCTATTATGCTTTTTGTAAGTCTCATTATAAAACCTCTATTATATTATAAATTATTTTCTTTTTAATAAATGTGGTACCCTTTTGCAAGGGTACCGCAAGTTTTGTCTTATTTAACAATCATCACTTTGATGAAGTCAGTATTACCATCAGCATTCATTCTGATACTGTATGCACCACTTGATAATTCAGAACCAAATCCAGTTCTAGAATTCCAGTTAAGTGTATGTTCACCAGCACCGAAGAAATCACTTCCAACTATACCGATTACTTTTCCTACTTCGTCGATTAATTCGAACTCAACATTAGCTGCTTTGTTCAAGTTAAACTTGATAACACTTTCGCCATTTACTGGGTTAGGTGATACGCTAGTTATAGAATTAGTAGTAGTAAGTTGAGTATCTTCAACATCACTCATTACATCGTTGTAGATAACGAATGCTTTTATAGTTGCATTAGTTATAGTCAATGTAGCTATGTTACCTTGTAGGTCAAACGAAGAGTGAGTAGGTGAAATAGATCTCACAGAAGGATCATTCATCTTGATATGGAAGTAAGAACCATCAGAGATAGGATCTCTTAAATACCAAGTAGAACCTTGTGGATTTCTAGTTGCATCATCTACATCAGGAATAGTTGTAATATCCCAAGATACAGTTACAGGATAGTTAATAGCAGTTTGACCACTTTCACCACCAGCTTGTATTTGAGCAACATAGATTAAATCACTGTTGTTACCACTAGTAGGATATATACTTCTCAAGATACCATTGATTGTAGGTAATGTCCATCTTGCATCGAATACGTCTTGTTGTGGATAAGGAGGTAATTCATATTCACAGAAGTTGTGATCTAATTTACCAATATCATCACCATCTCTACCATCACCTGTACTAACATTCGCATTAGCTACACCAAATTCAAGAACTTGGAATGAACCGATTGAGTTAGAAACAGTAATTGGTGCTGTAAAGTTAGTAGCGTCAGATAATTTCAATCTAAAGCTCATGATTGTAGTTTCTCCATCAGCATCTGTAGCTTTGATTTGAACAGTAATTCTACCGTCAGCATCTACAGGCACATTAGCAATTTCAGCAGTAAAGATTAGTTTAACTTTAACTGAATCATTATCTATTGTAGCACCATCTAATATGTATTGATCTAATTCAACACCTGCAGCTGGTAGCTCTACTACTAGAGTTACTTTCTCTTGAGGAGTTACATCGTTATCTCTTTCAAAGTCTTTATCAATAACATAAATGAAGTTGTTAGTTGACAATGAACTGTTAGGATCGATACAGTCTACATCTGGAGCAAGTGCAAGTCTAGGACCTTGATTGAACTCATCAACTCTTAAGTCAAAGACTTTTAAAGCTGGAAGTCCATCTTCATCAATTACTAATACTATTACTTTCTCATCTTTAAGTGCATCGCCTACTTCTGGAGTACCATATAGTAAACCACTTTCAGGATTGATTTTCAACCATTCTGGTGTATATTTATCATCTACACCATAGTCAACTCCTTCTTCCCAAACACCAGCTTCGTCATAACAAGGATCTTTTGCTATGTCACCTCTACCAGAGTAGATTAACTCGAATGTATGTTCTTGTTGGAAGTTAGGATCTTTAACTTTAATAGCTCTTGCACTATCTAGTAGTTGATTGTTGTAATCAAAACTTTCAGTAGCATTATCTAAAGAGTTAGTTAGTATAGTAGGAGCAAAGTTTACAAAAACTTCTAGTTTTTGCTCTAATCTTCCTCCATGACCATCATTAACAACGAATACAAATGCTGTATCTGTGTTATACTCTTCATTTTGTCTGTTTGCAGGTTCAAGTAATGTTTCAACTTCTGCTCTATCTATTCTGATGTTTAATTTACCAGAAGTTGTAAAGTCAGCTGCAAAATCATCTGTATCAGTTTCACCATCATATCTGTAGATATATTTATCTGCCATCCATATTGGTCTTTCTTGATCGATAAATGTATCGATACCACCTTGATCATTTGATATAGTAACTGTATCAATAACTACTGTATCACCAGCAGAAATGATTTTGTTTATGAAACCATAAGCAGTTCTACCATATCTGAAATCCCATCCGTGTTCTGAAGCTGCATAAGCATCTTCAATCTCGTCATCAGTATTGATGTCGATTTGGAATCTAAGTTTATCAGTTACGTTAGCTATTAATCTAGGTGAATTCTCATTTGTCTTATCACAAGTCAATACTGTTGGCTCATATTTAGCAATAGTATCTTTGATAGTTACTCCATCAGACTCATATCTAAATAGTGTCTCAGCCGAATAGTTTTCGTCTAAGTAAACTGGTGGTTGATCAACTACGAATAATTCGAAGTCATATTCAGTTTTCCAACCATTAGCACCACCAAAATTGATAGTATCTTGTTGTAAGTATCTAGCTCTATCTACATCATAAGATCCAGCATTGAAGTAAGGACCATAAGTTTCGATAAACTTGTCTATTTGTTCTTGAGTAAATAACCCAGAAGCAACCATAGAATCTAATGTTCTGTAATGAGGAGGGTAGTTAGCAGCAGAAACTGCAACCTTCTCGCCACCTGGCACTACATAAGGGTTAACTGGATGACCTTTCAATACAACGTAACCGTTAGCATTATCTTTTATGTTATTAGCATTACTAGAATAGATAGTATCGGCTTGTAACCAATTAGCTAAACCAGAGTTGCTAGGAACATCCCAAGTGTAAGTTAGATGTGTATAGTTATCACCATCAGCTAATGCACGAGGATCGTAGTAGTTGTTAGAATCAACAGCTGTAATTGATAAGATACTGTCTCTACCATCAGCGTAATTACCTGGGTAAGTTCTATCTTCAGTTACGAATATTTTGTTTGTAAAATCATCAATATAAATAGTATCCATTTGATTATTAGCTCTCTTAATAGGATCTAATGATGGAACCAATTTCATAATTGTGTCATTTTGTAATGCAACGATGTTACCAGTAAATACAGGAGGTAGAGTAGATCTAACTATTTTGAATTCCATACCATCGTCATAAGCAGCTATTACACCTTCTTTCCAAAGAACTTGTCTAGAGATAACTCTGATTACGTCACCAGTATCTACAGGTAGAGCTTCGTATCTCTCACCAGCAAAATAAGTAACGATGTCTTCAGTAATATTAGAAGGATCATCAATAGCAGGTCTGTTGCTGAACAAGTCAGAAACTTTACCTAATTGTCTGAAATCTGCTTCGTATTTTCTACCTGGTACAGTTGCACCAGCTTCATTGTAAGCGTTGTCTTCTAATTTGGCTAATAAACTAAATCCAGCACCGAAGTTAAATAGACCTTCAGAAGTTCTTCTGTAAAGTGTATTTGGATTTCTGTTAGTAGAATCAGGAACAAACTCAACTCTAGATCTGAATACTTCTCTGTAAGGAGCAGTTTCTGATACTTGTTGTAAGTTAGTTCTGATATAGTCACCAGTAGTTTCGTTTATAACGAAGAATACTGTTTCATTTGTAATTTCAGGTATATGGTTGCTTCTTTCAACAAAGCCATCATAATCTGCATGTGATTCTAAGTATAATGGGTATCCGATAGGGTGGTAGAAATTACCATCGTTATCAGGCATAAACTCAGATTGAAGTGCAGTGATATAAGGGAATTTCAAATCACCATTATCATCTAACAATCCAACACAATAAGGATCTCTAGTTGTTCTTCTTACATATTTTCCATCAGAAGGTTGAGACGGTGCTACAAATCTTCTAGTAGTGTATGGGATACCAACTGCAAAGTCTTCAATAGGAGACATTATTCTCTTAGAGTAATCAGCAGTTTTAATGTCTGTACCTTTGTCATATAAGTCATAGATTTTACCAGACATCAATACTTTTTCATTGATACTAGTAGCAGCAGGCGTATTTTCATCGCCAGTTGCATTTTCTAATAATATAGGAGTATAAGTATATTCATCGAATATAGATTCGAATGGACCTTGCTCTAATGGATCAGCAGAGTTTCTAACAAACGGTAGTGGAGATGTATTATCACCAGCAATAAAGAATGTTTCATTCAATGCTAATGGATAACCTAAGTCATTAATTACATCAACTGTTATGTTTGCTTGAGTTCTACCCCAGAAGTTACCGTTAAGTGAGTTAGTTCCACCTAGACCTAAGCCTAAGTTACCAGCTAAAACACCTTTAGTATTAGGAGCATCAGGTAAACGAACAATAAATCTAGCGTTGTTACCATATACAGAGTTACCTGCAACTGGACCAGTACCTACTGGCAATGGACCTTGCATTTCACCATAGATAACTGCACTTGCTAAATCAGAAGAAGCCTCGTTAGAAGAAACACTATTGTTACCATCTAATACGATAGGACCAGAAATAGTATTTTGTTCAACTCCGATATCAGATAAAGCAGTGTTAGCAGAGATTAATGATCTGCCAAAGATTAATTTCAAATCAAAGTTATCAGAATAGATAGCAGCACCAGTATAAGCAGTGTTGTTTAACATTCTAACACGGTTGAAAGAAACTGAATCAGTTCTGTTCAATTGTTGAACATCAGCATTGTCTAAGATATAAATCGCACCACCAAGACCAACACCATTTTCTGGGAAGTTAGTACCTGGGTGCATTCTAGCTACATCAAAGTGACCAGCGTTAGCAGGGTTTGTTTCATTCCAAGTAGCACCACCATCTTCTGTTTTCAATAGAGTACCGTAGTCTCCTACTGAGTATCCTACTGAATTAGTAGCGAAGTGAATACCTTGTAAACCAAATCTTGTAATGTCTTCCATCAATGTCCAAGTAGCACCACCATCAGTTGTAGCTAACATATCGCCATATACTGTAGTAATGAAACCTTTAGTAGAAGATATGAATACGATGTCAGTCAAGTTAGCAACTGTACCAGTTGTAACTGTATTCCATGAATCACCACCATCAGTAGTAGATAACAAAGTACCTTTCTCACCAATGATAAATCCTTTATTAACACTTGTAAAGAAGATTTTTGTTAAGTCATAATTAGGTATTGGAGGAACAACTTCTTCCCATACAGTACCACCATCAGTAGTACGTAGGATTAGTCTATCGTCTCCAACTACGAAACCTGAATTCAAGCTACCATAATAAACACCATTAAGGTTTTGTTGTTGTGGTTGCATTGTACTCCATGTTGCACCTGCATCATGTGATTCGTATATTAAACCATTATTAGTAACAGCATATAAATCATTTTGACCAATAGAATAGAAGTCATTGAATTGATTTAATGTGTTAGTATTTATGTTGAACCAAGTGCTACCCGCATCAGTAGTTTTCTTCATGATACCTTGAGCACCAACGATATAACCAGTGTTTGCGTTAACGAATTCAACGTCAGTTAATCTGTGATTAGTGTTTGAAGTTGGGTATTCCCAAGTATCGCCACCATTTTTAAATTTAACGATAGTACCAAATAACCCAACAGCATAACCTGTTTGAGCAGAAGTAAAGTAAGTAGCTAATAATGGAGATCTTGTTCTGTATACACCTTCAGCGAATTGTGTAGCACCAGAACCCATTTCACCAGCAGCTCTTTCTTCGTAAATGGCTTGGTTACCTTTAAATTGAGTTAACATTCTTGCATCAGGAGGGAAACTTACTGCACCATAAGTGAATACGTCATCTCTTGAAGTCATGCCAACTGCAACATTTTTAGAATCATAAGTAATATTATCTGCATCAGATGTAAAGTATCTTCTGTTTAAGTTAAAAGGTTCAACCATTGAAACAGCACCACCGTTACCATTGTAAACAGTATTACCATTAAATTCAACACCTTTAACTAAGTTAAGATCACCACCAGCAGTATAGATTGCTCCACCACCTCTTAATTGACCAAGATTTTTGTCAGCTACATTCATACCTACAGTGTTGTTCAAGAACATTGCTCTAGATAATTGTACCGCTCTTTGGTAATATGGAGGATTGTCAGCGATTGGGATTTGGAAGTGAACCGCACCACCAGCATATCCAGCAGTGTTGCCTTCAAATCTGATTGGGAATTTACCACCATAACCGATTAATTCATCTAAATTAATACCACCAGCACCAGTTATAGAACCTTGTCTCTTAGAGTAGATTGCACCACCCCAAGAAATAGCTGCGTTATTATTAAATTGAATATCATAACCATAATCTCTAGTTAACAATAATGCATCAGAACCACCAATAATAGTAGTTAATACTGGATTAGAGTTACCATCAACATAGATAGCTCCACCAGCACCTGAAGTATTACCTTCAAATCTAGTTGGGTTACTATCACTTTCTCTAGCAGGACCACCTTTTACAAATAGTCTGTTTAAAGAATTTTCTACATAAATTGCACCACCCATTGAGTATAACCCAGCTACTGAACCAACTGTTTCGTCAGTTAAGTATTTAGCAGCAGTTTTATTACTTTCAAAGTGACCAGCAACTTGTAATGAAGTATATCTACCAGCGTAGATAGCACCACCACGAGAACCAGAAGAACTACCATTAGCTTGGTAGTTATTTGCTTCGTTACCATTAGCAACAAATGTATCAGGAGTATTGAAATCAACTTCAGTACCATTTATCATGATACTATTGTTAATACCAAAACCTACATCAATTTTTCTATTTTCTTGACCTTCAGTACCTGAAATGTAAACAGCGCCACCAAAAGCAGTGTTACCGTAAACTTGAGGATACATAGCAGGTTCGTTCAATAAGTCAGAAACGATTTTAACTGGAGGATTACCTACAGTAGTTTGACCGTAATTAGCTAATTGAACTTTGTTATTTGTGAAAGTCAAGTTTCTCATTCTACCTAAGTAAAGAGCTAAACGACCATCATCATGTCCCATTCTTTCATAATTGCTAAGTGGCTCAGCGCCAGCTTCATCAATTAAGTCAATTGCAGGGATTGGATTTTGAACTACTACACTAGATGGGTTACCATCTCTGTCAGTAATATTAGGATTCTTGTTTGAAGCATAAGTACCAACTACATTGTTGATTTGAGTTCTATCTATAGTAGTAGGTATTTCAGAAGGAGCTTGTAGTAATTGTAAAGCACCACCTTTAAATCTAGCATTGTTGCCAGAAAATTCTACATTCAATAACCAAGTTCTAGAAGAGAAAGTAGATATCGCACCACCACTACCGTTAGTTAGCATGTTAATTTTATTATTAACTGCAGCCCAAGCAGAGTTAGCACCACTTTGATTGTAAACAGGGTCACTATCTACAGTAGTATCTTTCTTAAAGTTTTCGAAAGTAGCATTTCTGAAGAAAGCTGATCTAGCACCAGGAAGAACAATAACATGTCCCCATTCTACAGATACGTTATTTATTGGTTGTCCAACAAATCTAATCTTTTCTTTTACAACATTAACTGATCTACCACCAATTCTTGACCATGGCTTAACAGTTAAGTTAACGTCATTGTTAGGATCTTGGTTTAATCTAGCAGCTACGAACATAATAGCTTCTTCAAAAGTTATAATATCCAAATTTGGATCAGCCATAACTGAAGCAGCGTTTAAAGGATTCAACTCCGTAATTTGACGAGTTGATCTATTTAATACAACATTAAATAAGTAGTTATACTTATTCGGGTGTACTGATTTATCTCTAACTGTTGTAACATCGATAGTACGAAATACATCAGTAGATGGAGGATTATTTCCATCAAATAAGAAATAGTCAATGTCCGTATAACCAGTCCAGCTGTACGGGTTTTGAGTAGAACCAGCAATACCCAATGGATCGATACCATGTGGATTGCTAGTATAAGTAGCTTCAGCAAAACCATCTGCGATGATTCTACCACCAGTTGAATCTATTAATCTCCCGTTAGGGTGAAAATAGACAGTTGTACCAGGCTCAATTATCAATGTACCGCCAACCACATACTCTCTTTCGACAGTATAGATGGAATCCTTTACAAAGACTCTTACATCACCTGGAGCTATCCTTCCGGATATTTTAACGGTCTTCTGCGCATATCCTGAACTTGAAGACAGGATAAATGCGAAGGCCATGAGTACGCAAAGACGAATTAATCGTTGCATAATACCTCCAATAAACAAATTATTATTAAAAAATTAACTTTTAGTTTCATTATTATAGTGTTTAGTTTAATTCAAATGCTATTTCGCAATTGAATGTTAATCAATTTTTGTGCCAAGCATTGATAATCTGACTTTAGATTTATTTCCAAACTCCGAATTCTCGCTTAACTCTACTACTGATTGATATATATTTTTTGCATTATCTTTTTTACCAGCTTGCTCATAATTTAAAGCAGCGAAGTATAAGTATTTAGATTTTAGCACATCTTCTTCTAAATTTTCTGCTGCCTTTTTGTAATTATCTGCTGCGCTTTCTAGCTTTCCATCCTCTTCATCGCATAGAGCTAAACCTGCGTAAGCTCCTGATCGCACGACTTGTGCCTTGCTATCTGTAGCTTTATCGAAGTAGTTTCTTGCCTCAACAAACTGATTAGAACTAACATAAGCGTTACCTGCATATAGTGCAGCTAACTTACCTTCGTTTGTCCCATCATACTTATTAGCTATGTCAACTAATCCGACAGCGTCTATACCTATTGCAGTTGTGCCACCATCCAGTGCTACAGCATAGTTGCCAGCATCATACTCAGGTAATATTTTTGATAAAGCCATAGCTGCTTCTTGAGTTGCCTTTTCTGTTTGACTAGCTGAGTAATAGTAGTAACCTACTGCAGCTAATGCAATTACTATGATTATTCCGAAAATCGTTCCGTTCTTTTTGAGTTTTGCAGCTGATTCTTCATCAACTAAATTCTCAGTTAACTTTCTTCCGATTTTCAATTCTTCTTGTTCTTCCGAATGGGACATTTTATAATCCTTTAATATTCAATTACTTAATTAAAATAAAAATACAACTAGCACAATTAAATAATTATGCACACTTTCTATTGTACCTAGCATACAAATATATAACAACAAACCCGAATATCCAATTAATGAATATTCGGGCGTTATGTTTTTTCTTATTTATTTCGTCTGTGTGTAATTTTGATATTACAGTGTCAGATTAATTCCACACAAATATCTTGCATTGTTTTACACAATTATCTAAAAGTTTAAGCATTCTTCAATTTTTGCTTTTACTTTATCTACGTTTATCAAAACTTCATCTTCGTAGCTTTTTGCAAATCCAACTGGACAATCTTCAGACCCAAGTCTCATTACTGGTGCATCTAGATAATTGAATGCTGCTTGGCTAATAGTAGATGCTATCTCGCCACCAAATCCACCTGTTAGAGTATCTTCGTGTACTACTACTAATCTATTAGTTTTCTTAACAGATTCTATTATTATCTCTTTATCCCAAGGAATCAGTGATCTCAAATCAATCACTTCTACTGATACTCCTTGTTCTGCTAGCTTTTCAGCAGCAAATAGGCTCATGTGTACTCCAGTACCATAAGTAGCAACAGTGATATCTGTTCCTTCTCTTCTTATTTTACCTTTCCCGAATGGTATTACCCAATCTTCATCACTGACAGGACCTGCTGCAGCTTTAAAGTTATATAAGAATTTTGGTTCCAAGAACATAGTCGGACCCTTTGAGCGAATACAATTTCTTAATAGTCCAATAGCATCATCTGCAAAAGCCGGTTGTACTACCCTGATACCAGGAATAGATGTAAACACCGCTTCTAAGTTTTGAGAGTGATAAAGTCCACCTTGGATATAGCCACCACTAGCCAACCTTAGAGTCACATTCGGACTGAATTGCCCTCTAGTTCTCCAATATTCGTGAGTTAGTTCTATTAGTTGCTCCATTGCGGGCCAGAAATAGTCCGCAAATTCAGCTCCTTCTATTACTAGTCTAATATCATCTCTGTATCTTGAAAATCCATTAGCAGATCCAACTATATTATCTTCAGCAATAGGAGCATTGAATACTCTATCTTTACCAAATTCTTCTGGCATACCTTTAACTACATTAAATACACCACCTTTTCCTATATCTTGACCCCACATGAAAGTGTTAGGGTTTGCTCTAAATTCTTCTTTAAGAGCTCTATTAATACCTTCTATGTAGTTTACGACTTCATTATCCGAATCTAGCGAATACTCTGTATCTGCATCTGGTCCAGCGAATGCTTCTGGAAAAATGAAATTCGGCCAACTCTTACCATCAGCATTAGGAGCAGCTTCTGCTTCATCGGCAGCATCGAAAATTTTCTGCTTTATACCATCTTCTATTTCTTCTAATTGCTTTTGAGTTAGATATTTCTCTTGTATTAGTCTATATCTGAATTGCATTAGTGGATCGCGATCCATTACGTCTTGTATTTCTTTACTAGGGCGATAGTTGTCTTGCTTATCCGAATTTGAGTGAGAGCCTATTCTATCACATTCTGCATGTACAATAGCTGGACCTTTACCACTCTTAGCGTATTTGACAGCTTCTGTCAAAGCTCTATGAGAATCGAATGCATCTCTACCGTCACATTCGATAATCTTAGTATTCGGGAAACCTTTGAAATTATCAGAGACTACCATATTAGAAGAAACTTCTTGCAAAGGAACAGAGATACCAAACAAATTGCTTTGTATAACAAATACCACTGGTGCTCTATCAAAATCGGCACTTGCTACAGCTTCGTAGAAAAAACCTTCAGCACAAGCAGATTCGCCACCCGAGTAGAATACTACTTCATCGCCTTTGTACTTCTTAATAGCTCTTCCTAATCCAGCAGCATGCTGTGAGTGATTACCAGTACAAGATGATACGTTTTGTATATTTATTTCTGGTTTTGCAAAGTGATTGGACATGTGACGACCACCACCTGCAACGTCTGTATCTTTTGAAAGACCGTTTAGGATAATCTCAACTGGAGTCATACCAGCAGAAAGAGAAGTCATAAAATCACGGTAGTAAGGGAATAAGTAATCTTTGCTAGCTCTGAATATCTGGCCTAGTGCTAATTGGATACCATCATGACCTGCAAAAGGTGCATGATATGACCAACCCTTTGCCATCTTCAAATATAAAGCAGCTTTATCGTCTAATTTACGACCTAATAGTTGTAGTTTGTACCAATCTATTACTTGCTCTTTCTTATAGCCTTTAAAATCAAACTTAGAGTATAAAACAACATCTATGTTTTTACCACCAAATTTCATCTTTTGTTTTTTAGCTGTTGTACTTTTTGATGTCTTTCCTACTTTAGTCGTTTCTTTATTAACCGCTTTGGTAGCTTTTTTACTTGTAGTTTTCTTTGCAGTAGGTTTAGTAGCAGTCTTTTTAGCAATTGGTTTAGCCGCTGCTATTTTTGCCTTTGGCGCTACCTTTTTAGAAGTTACTTTTTTTGAAACTGATTTCTTAGGAGTTGCTTTCTTAGGTGCAGTTGCCTTAGTCACTTTGTTAGTAGTCCTGCTTTTAGAAGTACTATTATTTGACTTTGCTACACTTGTAGTTTTCTTTGCTTTACTTGTTGATTTTGCTTTGCTTTTAGCTGCCGTTTTAGCCATAACTAACTCCAAATTTCAATTATATATTATATTTTTTTATCTATTTTCTAATTTAAGCATCTTGTAGATATTTATCTACTAAGTCCGAAACAATTTGTGGATTAGCCTTACCTTTAGATTCTTTCATTACTTGACCTACGAAGAATCCTTTTACTTTGGCATTTCCAGATTTGAATTTCTCTACAGATTCTGGGTTTGCTACTATTACCTCTTTCACCAAATCATCTATGAATGAGGTGTCCGAAACTTGCTTCAACCCTTTTTCTTCAACTATTTCTTTAGGTGATTTACCTAACTCAACTTCTGAGAATATATCCTTAGCTATAGTATTGGATATAGTACCAGTAGATACCAAATCTACGATTTCAGATATATGATATGGTTTGATTTTCAGATCGGATACTAGAGTATCTCTATCTTGTATCATCCTCATTATCTCTGTCATCACCCAGTTGCTGACTAACTTATTGTTACCAGCATTCTTGTTTTCTAATTTATTGATTGCTTCTTCATAAAAGTCTGCAATTTCTTTTTCAGCGACTAATACACTTGCATCATAATTAGGTATCTCGTATTGCTCTATTAGTCTACTTTTTCTTGCCAAAGGTAACTCAGGCATTGTTGCTCTGATTCTCTCTACCCAATCTTCCTTAACTATAAGTGGTGGAAGATCTGGCTCTGGGAAGTATCTATAATCGTGAGACATTTCTTTAGTACGCATTTCTTTAGTTTGGTTTGCGTTACCGTCCCACTGCATAGTTACTTGTCTAACTTCGCCACCTTGCTTTATTAATTCGATCTGACGCTTTATCTCATAATCGATTGCTTTTTCTACATTTCTAAAGCTATTCAGGTTCTTGACCTCTGTTCTAGTGCCAAATTTTTCTCTACCTTTGGGTCTTACAGATATGTTGGCATCTACACGTAGAGCACCTTCTTCCATATTACCAGTATTAATCCCAAGATATACAAGTATCTGTTTTAACTGGGTTAGGTATAAATACGCTTCTCCCGAAGAACGGATATCTGGCTCACTTACAATCTCTATTAGAGCAACACCAGCACGGTTGAAATCTACTAGAGTATCTATATCCAAGTCGTGGATTGATTTTCCAGAATCTTCTTCCATGTGTATACGAGTAATTCCTATATGCTTAGTATTCACCTCATCAAGTTCTATCACTAGGTAACCATCATAACAAATAGGAGTATTATCCTGTGATATTTGGTAACCTTTGGGCAAATCTTGATAAAAATAGTTTTTACGAGCAAAAAGGTTTCTTTCTCTGATTTTACTATTAGTAGCCAATCCCATCATAATAGCATAATCCACTACTTTTCTATTTAGAACAGGTAGTGTCCCTGGGTGAGCTAATGTAATAGGGTCTGTGTTAGTATTAGGTGACGCACCGAATTTCGTTGAACTTGAGCTAAACGCTTTAGATTCAGTGAGTAATTGTGCGTGAATCTCTAATCCAATCACAGGTTCGTATTTTTCGTATGTCTCTTTGTTCATTAAGCCAAAATCTGATTTATATAATTCTACAAATTTAAGAAATATAAAGTAAAAACTATTACTTTATAACATTGTTAAACATACAAATGCAAATTTAATAATTAAATTTGCAGAAATAATTGAAAATTGTATTAACTTAAATTTTGTGAGCTATATAAAATTATCATAATACATTTATGCCAAAGAAGTTTATAATAGGCGATATACACGGGTGCTATCTGACTTTGGTCGCACTCATCGAAGAAGAGATGAAACCAAGTAAATCAGATATTATCTATTTCCTAGGTGATTATATTGGGAAAGGTCCCGACTCTAAGAAAGTAGTCAAATACATAATGTCTCTAAAAAAAGACGGGTACAATGTCAGGTGTTTGATGGGCAATCATGAAAAAATGCTTCTAGATTCGATGTTATCTGATAGACAGCACTATAAATGGCTCTGGAATGGTGGCTCCGAATGTCTTCGGAGTTTCAATGTATACAGGGCAAATGAAATTAAAAAGAAATACATAAAGTTTTTTGAAGAACTCGAATACTACATAGAATTAGATGAGTTTATACTAGTGCATGGTGGGCTTAATTTCAACGCAGCCAATCCATTAACAGACAGAAAGTCAATGCTTTGGTCCAGAAATCAACACATTGACAAGAATAAAACAAATGGTAAACGATTAATAGTAGGGCATACGCCAGTTAAGTTTAAGAAAATAAAAAGAACACTCAACGAAGATATAATAATGCTAGATGGTGGATGCGTATATTCAAAAGTAAAGGAAAAACAAGGTAACTTAGTAGCTTTAGAATTGAATGATATGAAGCTTTATCGTAAATATAATATAGATATGTAAATGAATATAGAAGAACTCCGCGAATACTGTCTTTCTAAAATATATGTTACAGAAGACACTCCCTTCGATGAGACTACCCTTGCTTTCAAAGTTGGTGATAAGATTTTTGCCCTTACAAATATAGAGTCAAAACCAACTAGAGTTAACTTGAAATGTGATCCCGAAAAAGCAATTGACCTAAGAGAAAACTACCCCGATGTGATTATACCAGGATATCACATGAATAAGAAACATTGGAATACTATAATAATAGAAGAAATAGAAAGTAGTTTGCTAATAGAACTTATAAACCACTCTTATGAATTGGTTTACAATTCATTGACTAAGAAGATGAGATTAGAATTAGAAGAGGGTTCTTAATTTCTACGCAATATACCAAAATAGAACATTTTTGTTAGCTGATTAGCTAATTCATCAGTCGACTCATATATACTGTTAAGTCTATCATCTAGTATCAACTCGTTGATGTGCTCTAAGAAAAATGAGATGAACTCTAATTTAACGTCATCTCTGAAATTTCCTTTTTTCTGTTCTATTATAATATACTTCATAGATAAATCTCTGTGGGACTCCACTTTCTCTCTCATATATTCTTTCATCTGAGGATTATCTTGTCTTATAATATCACGAATAAGTTCAGGGCTGATTTCTTTAACAGATTCCATATTATGGTATATGATTTCCATTATTTTTTCGATAAAGGGTATATTCTTAGAGAAGATTTGCTCGTAGTCGATGGCCATTTTAGCGTAGTTTTCGTCTAGGATTTCTTTGATTATATCAAATTTATTTTCGTAGGCACGGTAGAAAGTCATTTTACTAAGATCTGCTGCTTCGCAGATATGGTCAACCGTGGTTTTGTTAACCCCTTGCTTCCAAATTAACTTTCTGGTCGCTTCTAGTAATTTTTTGTGTGTAGCTTCTTTCATTATATGCCCCTTATATAATATTAGAAAGTATAAAATATAAATCTGAAACTTGACGTTTCAGATATTACTTATTCACTGTATATATTCATTTTAAAAGGGTAATAATTACTTCTCGTAGGCAATTCCTATTTTATTTAATTTTTAAAATTCATCTTTTGTTAATTTACAATTCAAATATGATTTTTCAAAATATATTATAGTTAAAATACTTGGCTTTTCAGCTGATAATAGTAACATTGAGATTTTTACGTACTTCCACTCTACTACAATAACAAGAAGTCTCATTAAAAGTTACATTCTATATCAAAATATATTTTCTTTTCCGTAAAAGCAATTTTTATTCTCCGACTACCTAGTTTGCTTTTATCCATAGTATGTAGGAATAAGTTTTAACCTTACTGCAATTGAAGTTATAGTAAGTTCATATTTTAAAATGTTTTACTGAAATGATTCCCTTTTGATAAAACAGGGGATTTAAGCACTATATAAGCTAAATAAGGATATGGTAATTCCTTCGCATAGGCTCTTAATTTTTACATCTACTTAAAATCTTCATTTATAACCTCAATAATATCTTCGAGGGATGATGAATTGTCTATCTTTGGAGTAATAACAAGGGAAGATCAAAAAGGTTATGATTTTATATAAAATAAATAATTTTTATCTTGGTAACAGATTTTTAATTCTTCTCCGTCTTACTTAGATTGTAAGTAAAACTTAACCTAAATATAAGAGTAATTTGGAACCCACTACTAGCGACAAAATTGGTATTACAGCATCTATTCTATGTTTGATTCATTGTTTAGCATTGCCTATACTGTTCACAGTATCAGCGGATACGCTATACCTTGTTAATCACGAGATGCCCATAGTAGATTACATTTTTGCTGGTGTAGCATTAGTGGCAGCATATTTTTCTGCCCGAAGAACAACTAATACCAAAGTAAAAATAGCCTTCAGTATTGGGTGGGCATTCTTCATAATTGGTGTTCTATTCCACGATAATCCATACCTGTTTGTATTACTTCACATTGGCTCTATAATACTTATAGTAACTCATATAAAGAACATATATAGCTGTAGAATAAAACTAACAAAACCGAAAGAATCTCTATGAGAAACGAAATAACACTGATACTAAAAGAAATTGCAGAATTATTAGAGTTAAAAGGAGAAAATCACTTCAAAACTAGAGCGTATTCTAATGCCGCTTCTCTTATTTCTGATGAGAATATAGATATAGAGAAACATGTAAAAGAAGGAACACTTAGAGAGATAAACGGTATCGGCCCTGCGCTCCAAGAGAAGCTAACTCAGTTCGTAGAGACTGGAAAAATGGACTATTACGAAAAGCTGAAAGCTGAAATTCCAGAAGCGATGATACAGATTAGCAAAATAAAAGGTGTAGGTGCTAAAAAAGCTAAAGCACTAGTAGAAAAACATAATGTCAAATCTGTAGATGAACTAGAAGAAATGGCAAGAAATGGAAAGCTAGAAGCATTAAAAGGGTTCGGAGCTAAGTCTGCTCAACAAGTAATAGAATCTATTAATGAGAATAAACAATACGAGAATAAGTTCAGATTAGACACTGCATATAAAGCTGGGAAGAATATTCTAGAATTTCTAAAAGAGACAGGAGCAGTTAAAAAAGCTAGCTCAGCAGGACAACTTCGTAGATGGTTAGAGATAATTGATAATATTGATTTCGTTGTTATTCCAAACGACTTAGACTTACTCAAATCTGAATTAGAGAAAGAGTTTAAAATTGAGGATAATGATAGCACTATCACATTCGACTACAACAAAATACCGGTAACTATCCACGTTGCAGATGATGATAATTTTGGATTAATATCGCATAATCTTAGCTCTTCTGGACAATATTTAGATGCCTTCAATGCAATCACTAAGAACAGTTTTCAGTTAAAAGATAACTATTTATATGATGGCGAAAAGAAGCTAAATATTAGCTCTGAGCAGATGCTATATAAGCAAATGACTATGCAATACGTGGAGCCTGAAAATCGAGAAGACGCACAAGCTGTTCAATACGCGACAATAAGTGGTCTGCCCGAACTAATCCATGATAAAGATATGAAAGGTATGCTCCACTGTCATAGTACATGGAGTGATGGGCTAAATAGTATAGAAGAGATGGCACTTGAATCAAAAAAACTTGGGTACTCATATTTTGCTATTTGTGATCATAGTAAGACAGCAGTCTATGCGAATGGACTTTCAGAAGAAAGAGTATTAGCACAGCATAGAGAGATTGATGAGCTTAATAGCCGAGACCTTGGTATAAAAATACTAAAAGGGATAGAATCAGATATATTGAATGACGGTAGCTTAGATTATGATGAAGAAATACTAAAGAAATTTGACTTAGTTGTTGCCTCTGTTCACTCTAACTTCACTATGAGTAAATCGGATATGACTGATAGAGTTATCCGAGCTGTGATGAGTCCATATACAACTATATTAGGACATCCAACTGGTCGATTATTGTTAAAAAGAAAGGGCTACGAAATAGACCAACATGCTGTAATAGATGCAGCCGCAGAGCACAAAACAATAATAGAAATAAATGCTAACCCACATAGATTAGATTTAGATTGGCGATTGATTGGCTACGCTAAGCAGAAAGGAGTAAAAATAGCTATAAATCCAGACGCTCATAACTTACGTGGTTTACAGCACGTAATGTATGGAATCCGAATGGCAAGAAAAGGGTGGCTCACACACAATGATGTTGTGAATACTTATAGTTACACGAAATTCAAAATGACATGTTTGAGCAAATGAAAAAATTAATTTTAATACTCTTTTTACTAGCGGTTTCGTTGCAAGCAAATCCGTCCAAAGTCCTTATTAGCAATGTAGCTCAGGGAACAGGTGCTGACTCTATTAGTGTACACAAAATATATACTGCTTCTAAATTGGCTGTAGATATGACTAATGATTATATAACTATAACTGATTCCGTCAGAAAACAATTCGCTACAACTGTATCAAATAAAACTAATACTGATTCAATAGCTCAAACTTTAGGAGTTAAATTCTTCTTATCGTCATCTATAGATGTATTCCAGAATATGCTAAGAGCTAATATAACTATGGTGGATACGAAAACTAAAAAAGAAAAAAACGGCTTTGGTTACTCAGAATTACGATATGAAAAAGACGGTAATAAAATATATGATGTAGCTTTGTTGACTGCTCTACAAAGAGCAATGATGAATGTTACGAGTGACAGTTCACTTTACTCACATCAACCTAAGGAATATAGAACTAAAACAGTAAAATCACTTGTCATTGGGGGGTTTATGTTTGATGATGGCGACTCACCTTTAATCTGGAAGATATTTAATAATAAATCAGTAATGTCCTATTTTGCATCGGAAACGATATACCAAGCAGCTAAGGAGTCAGACGACTATGCTGTGTATGACCTTAATTCTAGAGACTCTATGTATGCTGCATTTAATCTTTTTCTAATGGAAAATTTCACACCACCTAGTAATACTGAACTTAAAATATTGAATACTTTCGCAGTTGAGAATTTCATTTTTGGTTCTATCAAAAGAGTAAAAAGTCACGCTGAAGTTAAGATAGTACTTACCGAATTAAAAGATGGTAATTTGAGTATAATACGTACTGAAGTAGTACGATTAGAAGACGACTATAAGGACGATTTCGAGAAATTGATAAAGACAATGACTAACAAGATATTACTCATTGATGACGGTAAAGGGGTAGGAAAATAACTCTCCGTCTTTCACTACTCCAAAGTAATATGCACCTTGTGACAACCCAGCTGTACTAAACTCGACAGGGTTATAGCCTGTAACCAATCTCTTAGCACCTAAGTCAATAATAACTCTTCCTCTATAATCGAATATTTTCATTTCCACTTCTGTCAATGATTGAGAGCTTATATATGCTTCCACAGTTTTGTTAGTAGCTACAGGACTAGGATAAAGTTTTTCGATATTAATTTCTCTAATAATCTCTACTTTCGATTGGAGGTCAAATGACTTTAGCTTTTCATCTAACTTTCTAACACTCTCACGAATATCAGCTTCGTTATTGCTAGCGTTTATACTAAATAGAATCTCCGTCTTCTTACCAGCTGGTATAAATAGAGGCCCAGCAGATATAACCATAGACCCATCCTTATTAGGACGACTGCTTAACCTAGCTATACCCGAGGTCATTGTCATTTGTTTTTCAGCTTCCGAAAAGCCATCATAAATACCCATTTCTTCTTGGAAAGCGGCATTGTCTATAGCATAGCAATTGAACGGTAATTCTGAATGTAGATGAACACCTATCACTGGTGAATTCGCATCTTCTACTATCTCTGCATAACCTGTATAATCTATTGTATCAAATCTTATGACATCTTTTTGTCCTCCTTCGCTTATATCCCAATCGTAGAAGAGGCCAGCATAAATAGAATCCACATCAAATGAATATTTATTGTGCAGTATATATCTTATTAGAATACTATGCTTCAGGTCATCATCATTGAATAAATATGCCTCATGTTTTACCTCTAAGCCTAATGCTAAAGAATCAAAATTACCAAAGCCCCCTTCAACTTTATCAGTGAATTTAGAATTAATAACTGAGAAAGTACCGTAATCTTTTCTACTAATTTTTTCCAAAGAAAATAGGTCTCTATCTTTCACACTAGAACGATTTCTGATGCCATCAGCCACATACTCTTTGCCTTTCTGAGTAATCATAAACCCACCCTCGAACATCAAATCTATTGCCTCTTTGTACTGGAACCCTAATCCCTGTATATTCTCTGAGAAATCATTGTAGCCATGATTACCATTACTTGTTACTGTCATAGCTATCTCGTCATTATGCAGATTCAAGTAAGATGGATTAGCTATGAAGTTAACGTAAAAATCTTGGATTTTTTCTCCGTTATGATAAGCTGAAATCTTTATATTAAAATTATAGTTTTCAGGAGTATCTTCTGGTATTATTATCTCTATATCATCTGTTATCGAGAAAACCCCACCCTTAGGAATATTATTAAAATCGAAAATAGAATTACTAACTTCAACTTCCACAAATTTATCATTACCTATTACTATTTGTAGATTTTCTAAATCATCTAATATGTTTTCGAATACTAAATCTAACTTTACTTTTGAGCCAGCTTTGATTAACCCTGTAGGATCATCTGAAGTAATAATATCTTCTTTTAAATTTATAGCTATATTTTTATTTCTCGTAATAGCCTTATACAAATTCAACCTACCACTACCTACTAACCCTTCAAAGTTAGGATTCAGCTCATCAATATTATCCGTATTCACCATTATTAGTGATTTGATTTGCTGAGCAGTATAGTCAGGGAACTGTGAGCGAAGTACTGCTGCTGCACCAGCCGCTACAGGAGACGCCATAGAAGTTCCGCTTTTGAAATCATATTTGTTATCTGGAATAGTGGAGTATATGAAAGTACCAGGGGCAGAAACATCTACACGCGTGTTATAGTTAGAAAAACCAGAGCGAACATCATCATCTGCAGATGAAGCAACCGAAAGAACTCCATCATAAGATGCTGGATAAAATGCTTGGTTCCTATTACTATTACCAGCGGCAGCTACTACTAGTGCTCCTAGCTCCTTTGCTGTTTTCACAACGATAGAGTTTGTTTGAGAAAAACCTGTACCTCCCCAAGAACAATTAATAACATCAGACCCCATCATAGCAGCATATAACAATCCTTCGTATTCATTATACACCGAATTATCCAATCCGAAATCTGGACCTATTTTAACAGCAAGTATATTAGCTCTCGGGGATGTCCCTGCCGTACCTATGCTATTATTCACTTGAGCGGCAGCTATACCAGATACATGAACACCATGGTCTCCACCATAAGTTGGGTCATTGTCAAACCCACTCTCGGAGCCAAAGTCCCATCCTCGCCAATCGTCAATAAACCCATTTTCGTCGTCATCTATACCATTAGTAGCTTTGTCGTTTCCGAATTCATCTTGTCCATTTTCACTAGGATTGTACCAAACTTGGTTTTTCAGATCCTCATGATCGAAATCAATACCTGTATCTACTATTCCAATAAGAACATTATCTCCAGTCATTAACTTCCATGCTTCGAACGCATCAATTAGATATAGATGATATAGTTGATTCAAATCTGGATCATTAGTCTCATCAGCAAAAGTATAACTTTTAGGTATTGGTTCAGCGTACTCTACTCCAGGTTTCTTCGTGAATAGATTAGCCATCTTCATAGGGTCTATTGGATAGTTGAATGTCAGTTTCTTAACTTTACTTAGCTCATTAAGCAAGGAATCAGCTTTCTTTGTGTGATTTGTTAATTTATATTTGCTAAAATCAAAAGCAGAATAAACTGAGTATTCAGATGAATTGGATTGCACCTCTGCCTCTTTATTATCAACGTATTTCACGTAAATAGCATTGCTATGATACATCTCTTGAGCTAAGAGTAATGAAGAAGAAATCAACAGTATAAATATAAAAATAAGTTTTTTCATGTTTTACTATAACAAATGAGTAGGGTTTTTCGTTACATAATGTTGCAAATATTGACTAAAATAACTTTAATTAATATTTTTGTAAACAATTTAATCAATAGTGAAGACATTGTTAAAACTAGAACACGAATTATATCTGTATATCTTATTTGCCGTACCAATTTTGGTGCTTTTATATTTGGTATATAGAGCAAGACGAAAAAGACTCCTGTCCAAATTTGCCTCGCAAATAGCGCTTACTCGACTTGCACCCAATGTATCTACATTCAAGAATAGTTTAAAGTTCATCTTGATCCTAGTTGCTTTTTCACTAATGGTCCTTGGATTAGCCAATCCACAGATAGGTACTAAGATGAAGGAAGTGAAGCGAGAAGGTATAGAAGTAGTAATAGCAGTCGATGTTTCCAATAGTATGTTAGCCGAAGATATTCGTCCCAATAGATTGGAAAGAGCTAAATCAGCAATCAAGCGATTAATAGATGATCTAAAACAAGATAAAATAAGCATAGTACTATTCGCAGGGGATTCATTCCTTCAGTTGCCGCTAACTACTGACTATTCGGCAGCTAAATTAATGGTTTCTACTATGAGTACTGATCTTATCGAAAAACAAGGTACAGCAATCGGTAGTGCTATAGAGCTTGGTATGAAGTCCTTCTCTGAGGATGAGGAAGTAAACAAAGTAATGATAATAATCACCGATGGCGAAAATCACGAAGATGACGCGCTAAGTGCAGCTAGAGATGCTGTAGAGAAAGGTGTGATAATACACACTATTGGTATGGGCTCAGTAGATGGCGGACCAATCCCCAATATAGTAAATGGTCAATCGAAAGGTTACTTCACTGATAATGATGGGAAGACTGTCGTTTCAAAATTGAATGCAAATATGCTGAAGGAACTTGCTACAATAGGTGGTGGCAATTTCGTTCGTGCCTCGGGTGGTGATTTCAACATGGGAGATTTAATTGATGATATTTCAAAAATGGATAAAACAGAGTTCGAAGCAAAAGTTTTCACTGATTTCGAAGATAGATTCCAATATGTGTTCTTCTTTGCTCTCTTTGTGTTAGTTTTGGAAATGATAATAAGCGATAGAAAGAATAAGACATTCACACTGAAAAAAATAGTAGGAGAAGATAATGACTAAAATCAGCATAATCATAGTCCTATTTTTATTTATAGGTAGTACTGCATATTCGCAAGAAGATGCTAGTAAGTATATATACAACGGTAATAATAGCTATAAGAGTAATAATTACAAAGAAGCTGAAATAGATTATCGCAAATCTCTTGATAAAAATCCCAACTCTAGTATTGCCAAGTTTAATCTTGCCAACTCACTATACAAGCAAGGTAATTATCAAGAAGCTATGGATAAGTACAAGGAACTCTCTGGAGAAAATTTCTCAAAAAGAGAACTGTCTAAAGTATTCCATAATCTAGGTAACTCCCTAATGGAAGATAAGAAATATCAAGAAAGCGTAGATGCATATATCAATGCTTTGAAGAATAATCCTAAAGATGAAGATACTAAATATAATCTTGCTTATGCACAAGAAATGCTAAGAAAGCAGCAGCAACAAGACAAGAATAAGGATAAAAATAAAGATAACAAAGATAAAAACGACCAGGATAAAGACAAGCAAGACCAAAACAAAGACAAAAACGGCGATAAGAACAAAGATAAGGATGGTCAAAACAAAGACGATCAGAACAAAGATCAACAAGATAAAGACAAGCAACAAGGCGATAAGGATAAAGATAAACAGAACGATAAAAAAGATGGTAAAGATGGTCAGCAAGATGAGAACAAAACTGGTGACAAGGATCAAGCACAAAGCGGTCAAAAACCAAAAATCTCAAAGCAAGATGCTGAGCGTATATTACAAGCTA
>JAGXGG010000028.1 GCA_024636855.1 Ignavibacteriota bacterium
ATACCATCAGTATTATTAATCTGATAATTAATTATTGGCTCTTGGCATTCAATTGATATGTTAACAATACTATTTGTTGGGTTAGGGCTAATTAATATTTCATCTTCGTATTCAAATTTTACATTTGTTTGGCTGTCGTATATTATACTCCCGAAATATTCAGCAGTGAACCCAATACTTATATTATTCTTTGTAGAAATAACTTTCTTTGCAAATGGAATTTGAAGTGTTCCTTTAAATGAATATTCAATTGATTTATTTCCCAAATTGATATATTGTACGTATCCGCCATCTGTTTTTATTATTTTTTCCCCATGTTCGATTAGAACTATTTCACCCGAATTTATTTTTTGCATCCAACTTTCTATATTAATATTTTTTTCTACGCTATAAGTAATTATACCATTAATACTTTTTTCTTCTTCACTATTTGGATATTGACCCGAAAAGTAAATCTCATCACTATTTGTTTCAGAGAACTCTATATCTTTAGATTCACACCACCAGTCTGAATTTGGTAATTTTTCGTCATACAACTTCACAGATCTTGCCGTTTGATATGTTTCCAAATCCAATACATTTAGGTATGCTTTACTATCATTCATTGCGGCTAAGTATTTCCCATCATGTGAAACTGCTATTTGAGATAAATATTCATCAGCAAAGCCAGACGGTGTTATATCTCTTTCTCTTTGCATAGTTTCGTAATTATAAACTAGTAGAAAGACCGAATCTACTGGTAATGTAGTTGTGAAATTTGTACGTTGCATTAGTACATAAGCCAACGGTCTAATTGGGTCTAGTATTAATTGAGTAAACCTATAAAACAGATCTTGACCCGTTCCTTCTTCTTTTGTGTTTATTATGGAATCTTTTCTTAATAGGCTGAAATTATTTATATCTCTTAGTTCAATGGTAGCACCTATTTTATCGGTTCCACCTGTCACAAGTACAAATCTATTACTATCAGGAGTAATTGCTAATTTGGGTTTGGCAAATGAATACATGGGATAACTATCAACTAGTTCACCTGTTAGTGTTTGTCTTATCTGTATTTGGCTGCTCTCTCCTATACCTGCAAGAAGAATGAAAGTATCTTCCCCTTTCAGAAATTCCATATCATGTATTTCACCTGCTTCATTGACATTGTTCCATATAGGAATAATCTCCGCACTTGATAGTGCCGTTGCTATTAGCATAGTAATTGCTAATATTGTTAGTAAAACTATTAAGTATTTCATAGGTTTATCCCACTGATAATATAGATGATAAGGATTTTTCCCTATCTGGATAATTTAATGTAAAAGTCATTAAGCCAAAGATAATTAGTTTATAGCTGAATTTTGACATCTTGGTTACCTCTTTCAGTTTCAATTCTTAAAAAATATTGACCTGCTGGAAGTTCGTTCGGTAAGTTAAATTCTATTTGATTTTCACCCTCATTTATAAATATATTATTTCTTATATCTATTGATTTTTGTCCAATTATATTATAAATACTTAAATTAATATTCATGTTAGAAACTGAATTTACTATTAAATTAAATTCTCTATTTTGACTTGGATTGGGTGATAGTTTTATCTCAGAAAATAGATTAAATGGTTTTACACTTGCTGTTATTAATAATTCTGATAGATCATATAATTCTAATTGATAGCTATTATATCCCAACAATAAAGTATTATCTTTGTTGACGTTTATCTTCATTGCTCGTAAGTTTTGTATATTAAAAATGAATAATGTATCCTTTATAGAAATATCAAAAAAAACTAACTTCGTAAGTTTTTTAATAAAACTATAAGATGGAACTATAAATAAATATTCGTTAATTTTGTTTAGCCTTCCTGTATAAACGTTATGTTTAATTCCTTCAAAATTAAAATACGATTCTGTAGTACCAGTTTCCAAATTTAATACATTGAAACCATATAAATCAGGGAGCGTTGAATTAGTGATATGGACTTTTTTATCTTCAATAAATGTGAAATCCGAATTACTACCAGAATTAGTTTGAAGTTTATTTCTAAATTTCTCTTTATCACCAATATTTATGGATGTTCCATTCTTTATATCGTAGAACCATAATTGTCTTTCTGATTCTTGAAAATTATTCTCGGGTCTATAAACCACAACTAATAGTGTTTCAGCATTTGGTGTGAATGTCGGATTATAGAAAAATGATCTATAGTTCCTTTCATTATCTCCCACTCTTGCTATTATTTTTCGTTGAATTAAGTCATAGACTATAAATTCATAACTATGTTCAGAATTCAAATTACTTTCAGCATAGCTGTATGTAATAAATCTATCATTGTTAGATATATTAATTTGAGTTGTTCGTTGGGATAGACCTTTATTTATAATATTACCACTTAACTCTGGTGTTGGAATAGTATCATTTACATTCATTGTATTGACATCTATAACTATTATATTATCTTCAACATTTATATAATACTTTAACCCATCATTTGATATTACACTACTTATAACAACTTTCTCATAATAAATACTGTCGAGCATTTGTGAAGTTTCTGTATTAAACTTATATAAATGATGATCATCGTAAGCAACTATAAATTCGTCATTCAAACCAGCAAATTCAGCACTTCTTAAACCACCCTCTATAGCAAATTGCCTCTCCCATAGCTGATAACCCTCTGCGAATAGTTGCATAGTGGATAGTAGTGTTATTAAAACTATTAAGTATTTCATAGGTTTATCCCACTGATAATATAGATGATAAGGATTTTTTCATATCTGGATAATTTAATGTAAAAGTCATTAAACCGAAGAGAATTAATTTATAGCTGAATTTTAACATCTTGGTTTCCTCTTTCAGTTTCTATTCTCAAAAAATATTGACCTGGAGGAAGTTCGTTTTGTAAGTTAAATTCTATTTGGTTTTCACCTTCATTTATGAATATATCATTCTTAATTTCTAATGCTTTTTGTCCAATTATATTATAAAGACTTAAATTAATATTCATGTTTGAAACTGAATTTAATATTAAATTAAATTCTCTATTTTGGCTTGGATTGGGTGATAGTTTTATCTCTGAAAATAGATTAATTGGTTTTATACTTGCAATTTTCAAATATTTAGATAAATTGTAAAGATAAAGGTAGTTGTTGTTGTAGCCAATCATAAATGACTTAATGTTATTAGCATTTAGTTGAATTGATCTTCCATCTAACACGAAAGTTGTTACAGTATCTCTATTAGTAATGTTATAGAACATTAAAAGTGTTTGCCATTCTTGAAATGATGCTAAAGAAATTATAACTAAATTATCATCTAATTTAACTGGTTTTCCAGAATAAACATTATATTTTAGATTTTTAAAATTAAAATAATCAGTCATTAAGCCAGATTCCATATTCAATATATTAAATCCATTAAGGTTTGGAAGAACTGAATTAGAAATATGAACTTCTTTTTCATTTAAAAAAGTGAATTCGGAATTACCTGCTACATTATTTCTAAATTTCTCTTTATCACCAATATTAATGAGTGTTCCATTCTTTATATCGTAGAACCATAATTGTGTTTCTGATTCTTGAAAATTATTCTCGGGTCTTTCAACTACTACAAGTAGCGTTTCAGCATTAGGTGTGAAAGTTGGGTTGTAGAATTGTGATCTATAGTTCCTTTCATTATCTCCCACTCGTGCTATTATTTTTCTTTGTTCTAAGTCATGGACTATAAATTCATAATGTCTATATTGATTATCAAAAGACTCAGCATATCGAAACGTCAATAATTTATCATTTTCTGATATTCCTAAGTTAGAAATACCTGCTCTTATACTATTATTAGGTGCTTCACTACTAATCTCAGGTGAAGGTATAGTGTCAATAACTTCCATAGTATTAACATCATATAATAATATCTCATCTTCAATTGATGTATAATAAATTAATCCATCATTTGAAGCTACACAAGAATAAACGTCTTTCTCATAATAAATACTGTCGAGCATTTGTGAAGTTTCTGTATTAAACTTATATAAATGATGATCATCGTAAGCAACTATAAATTCGTCATTAGCCCCAGCAAATTCGGCACTTCGTAAACCACCCTCTATAGCAAATTGCCTCTCCCATAGCTGATAATCCTCTGAGAATAGGTGCATTGTAGATAGTAGTGTTATTAAAACTATTAAGTATTTCATAGGTTTATCCCACTGATAATATATGTGATAAGTTCTTCGTTTTTGTATTGCTCATATTTATATAGACACATGAACACGTAAAACGTCTCACATTTGAACAAATATTAATCTAATTTACTGAAATTAAGAGAATATATTCAACTTCTTATACTTTCAATGTCATACTAGAACTAGAGAGAATTCGGTAAATTTACGATTGGTGGAGTGAGCTTCGTATTACTGACTTTTACCCCACTTTTCTTCCCATTCCATTTTCTCTTTTTTATCCATTTTTTTGAATACATAGAGGTAGTAAACGGTTTGAATAGCTAGAATAATTGCTATTTGCCAGATAGTCCACTCTGCTACGAAGTATAGCAATAGTATCGCCGGTATAGAGACAAGCGTCATGAACAGTAATGATTTTCTATTTGGTTTCATAGTTCTACTAATCCTTTATCTCAAAGTTTTCTCGGATAAAGGCTGGTAATTCGTTAGGTGAAATCCAATTCCATTTGACTATTCTTTTTCCTTTTATAAAGTATAATGAAGGTACACTTTTTATATTAAGTCTCGCCCCCAAAGGATTGGTATTAATACCTTTCAGATATACAATGTCTTCAGTATTATACTGATCATAACTTTTCTGCATATCTGTTACATGATTCTCTACTGCGAATAACTGCATCTCAAGATCATCAATTCCTTGACTAAGTTCAAGAGCTTTTATTACAGAGTCTTTGTACTCTATACACGGACCACACCAACTAGCAGTCACGTATAGTAATTTATATTCAACATCAGACATTGTGCAATCAAGCAAATCTATATCTATATCACTCTTGCCAGTTAATACTTTTAGATTTTTTAGATTATCGTAGTACATCTTTTTGCCATTTTTTGATACTATAGCAGGTAGTATCTGATCATAATAACCCTTTAGAACTTTGTATTCTTCAGATTTGAGATTTATATCTTCAAGAATATATAGTAATATCTGCTCTTTGAAATAGTCATTTTTGAAATCATTTTTTATAAATTCAATAAACTCTTTGAACGGTCTATTTTTATCATCACGTTCCACTTCCATGAAAAATTGAGCATCTTGAATATTTGCAGTCTTGTCATAATATTCTGAAAATTTATTCAATATAATATCATTATAATCCTTCGTCATCCGAGCTAGATTACCTCTGTAAAGTGAACTAAACTTAGTCCTCTTTTTAATGCTTACGATAGTAGAAACATCAATTTTTCTGGATAATTCTATAACTCTAAACTGGTGATTAATCTCTTGTATTTCGATTTTTAATTTATCTTTAGGAATGACTAATATTTCCTCAGTCATATTAGTAGATGGGAAGTAAAGCGTAAATAGTTGTGGTTCATCTATCTCATATTCAAGTATAATATCTTTATCAATAAACTCATTGAATATGGTATCACCGTAATTCTTAAAAGCGCTAGGAGGATTGTCTTTCAATACAATTAATCGGTCATTGTAATCCGTTTGAAAACGCAAATCAATAACAGTTGCGTTTACAATTATAAAAGAGAATAGGAACAAAATAGATAGTTTAATTAACATCTTTTTATTGATTATAATTTGTTTTCAATTACTATGTTAAACGTACTTTCAATAATTTTAATAAATGGCTTTCCTTTTTCAAATAAATATGATTCATTATCCAATTCTTTGATTTGATTTCTAATAAAGTACCTCATATCCTCAATAGTCTCATTAACTTTATCATATTCGAATTTTTTTCTTTCTTTATTATACTCATAAACTTCTGTTACAAGAGAGTAAAGACATGCAATATATTGAAAAAACATGTTTAATTCAACTATACCTAATTCCCTATTCAATTCTATGTTTGATTTATGTGGTTCTGCGTTGACTGTGTTCGACTCTATCAGATTAATTAAATAACTAAAGAAATAATTAGTTTCACTGACATTCTCTTTTATATGTATGCAGTCCATTATATATACAAAGTACTTTGAGTCACTTATTATTTTAAAAATTGTTAGTCGCAAATACTTGTTATAAGCATCATAAATAATTAAATCAGATTTTTGAGTCACAACTTTAAACTCTAACCATTTATTTATTACTTCTAATTTAAAATCAGGTATTATAATATCATTTAGTTGTATCACTTCATCGAAGTAAGTATTAAAAATTAGTTTGTCATATTCATTTAAATTATTTTCATCAATAAATGCATTCTTAATAGAGCCTTCACCGGAAATCAACCAATTAATATTATATCCCAAATTTGAAAGTATTTCTAAAATTTTAACATCTATCTCTTTTTCACCGCTATAAATATCTATAATTATTTTTCTATCCCCATTATTTAGATGTCTAACGGCTTCTATGAAGTTATTGTCTTTGTTTATAATTAATCTAAGTCTTTTTAAGATTTCCATATTTACTCTATCTAATAATATTTATAAAATAGCAGAACTACTAATTGTCATATTGGGAATTACTAAATCACTCAAAGCTATTGTCTCCATAACTTAAACCTATATCAACAATTGAAACAGGAATAAGAATTACATAAAAGATTCTATTACTTAGGTTTAGGTATCGTACAGCATCAAAAAAGATAAGTTTATTTCTATCCGCTTTTTCTAATGTCACGGAAACGATTTGTTCGCAAAATGAATTTGCTTCGGCTATTTATATCTTTAGTTGGAGAGTTAACGGGATCATCGTTAAGTTTAAATTTCAATAAATTACAAACCGTAACTGCTATTTTTAATGTCATAAAATTCTTTACATAAATTTTGAAAGTTCGAGGAATTCATTGTATTTCTTCGCTCCAAACCTTTTTTATTTAGTAATTGAATTTCCATTACATACAAACATACATTCATATACCATTTGAAACATTACACAATAAGAAATATTAGTTATACAATTAGTCAGTTGGAAATTTGCTCAACTATTATGGGAAAATATCCATTTGGATACTCAGGAGCATCATTATTTTTATTTTATGGATTAATATCTGTAGATTATACTTTCTAAATCAATGAGGGAGGTAATTATGTCATTTGTATGGGCTTTTATAAAAGAAGGTAAGGGATATGTCTTTAGTGATGGAAAAACAACTGATGGTAAAATGGATTTTGACAAAACTTTTAGATTAGAAAATTCTAATGGAAAAGAATTCATTGGTGGAGCTGTAGGACATCAATTAATTAGTAAAAAATCCGTGGATGATTCATATTTAGAATTTTACTCCATTAACGAGATAAAGAACTGTATAAACAATTCAGTTGCTACAGATGATGCTACACTTAAAAACGACATTCACAATCATTTTACAGAGTTCGAATATATTTTAGAAGAAGGTAAAGATAATATTACGCATTATCTAGTTATTACTCCTTGGGATACTTTGCTTAAAGTTGAGATTAATTTTTCTAAGAATATAAATGTAATCCCATGTTTTCCGTGTAATATGAGTATAGGAGATGGTGATACATTAAATAGCAGAATAGTGTTTCTAGATGCTGCTTTTAACCATACACCAAATAAAGATAAAGCTTATAAAAAGATTTTTAAATTTATCTCGAAGTACTATTGTAATCCTGAATTTGTGGGAGGTAAAATATTCTACAGGACACTATCATAAGAAACTATCTACACTGATAGAGAGGAGCTACATAAGGCCCGAAATAATATCAAGTATATATAAATAGGATACGCTACCATATTAATCTATTCCCCCTCATCATCCGTCTCTGCCAATATCTTTTCCTTACGTTTGTAGGAGCGGAAGAGTAGGTACATATAGAACAAAGCAATAGCCAAGGATATATACCAACTCAGATTCACAAAATATAGGAAGAAGAAAAAACATCCTATTCCAATCAACACGAACATCGCAATATTCTTTATTTTCGGATCCATTTATTTCTCCAAGTACTCGTCGAAGAGCTGATATACAGGTACTCCGGCTATTACTTTACCAGCGTATTTGCGAGTTATTCCGCTTGCTGCTTCTTCCAATTCCTTGGAGTGGATACCGTAGTCTATGGAGTTGCGAGCCTCTAAGAAAGCAGCGAAATCATCGGCCACTTTGAGCAAAGTACCATCATAAGGATTGTACTCATTGCTATTGTATTTTTGGTTTATCTCGTCTTGCTCTACTATCTCGCCATTATTTATCTTAGCTCGGAACTCATCACGAGTGAAGAACTTCATCTCATCAATCCACCCCGCCTCTAGCTGTGGGAATATTTCTTGGTCTGCTAGCATCTCTTCTATTCGCTTTATCTCCTCTTGCATACCAGGTACTGAGCGTTTCACAGGTTTGATTATATCTCTAGTAACTACTTCTGGCAAATCGTGGAATATACCACCCCAGAAATTGTTGTATATGCGTTTATCTGCTACATTCGGTATTGCCTTAGTCAAGAAGTATGAAAGGCAAGCCACGAGCATAGTATGCCCCAATACAGAGGTGTTAGGTATGCGCGGCAGATGTCCCCATCGTACTTGGTAGCGGAGTTCTCCCGTCAACTCTACGAAATTCTTTATCTTCTGCTTATTCAGAATATTCTGTATCCCAACCAAATCGCTATATTTTTCTATCTCATTGACTAATTCTTTGTGAATATGGTCTATTTTATAACCCTCAGGATTTGCATTGCGGACTATCAGGAACTCGTAGTAAGTCGAGTATATGTGCGCTGCATCTAGTATTTTCTGGCTATAGGGATGTATATAGTCGTCTTCGGTCATATACTGGTAGAACTCATTTTTTATCTCGTCATTGCTGAATTTATTCTCTACTTCCTTGAATATCATGAAGTTTAGCTTTTTGACTAGATTCTTGTTTTTGCTGATTTCTTTGAAGACAGGCGATTGTATATCACTTATCACGTTACGCCTGATTAGCTCGAATATACCACCTTTGATTATATCATTCCACACGAACTCTTTCCCAGCTTCTTCCTCGTATTTGGCCAAGCAATAAGCTATCATCATCTTGTGCGAATGCTTATCTATTTGGATTAGGTCTATGGGTCTTAGTTTGTCGTTCCATCTTACTATGGAGAATCCTTTGAAAAGTAGGTCTATGAGAGATTTTTTTATCATTTTCTATCTAGGTAGTTATTATTATGGGTAAGTTAAACATCTGAGAGTAAATCTTCAAACATCAACAGCAAATTAACTTAAAAAAGAGTCCGGCAACATTCGATACTATTTACTAACTAGTTGCTCTACGAATATATTCTCGCAAAATTTCTTAGAAACCGAGAGCTGTCTATCATTGAACTCTATTAGCGACGATTCATCAAACTCACGTTTCTCGATTATTCTAATCTTACTGCTCAATTCTAATCCAATTTTGGTGACGTATTTGAGGAATTCGACCGAGCTATCTTTGACAGCGACAATCCTACAAATAGAATCAGCGCTCATCTCGTTAAGCGTTTGCTTGGGTTTATCGGTGTATTCGCCCTTTTTGTTGGGGATAATAGCTCCGTGTGGGTCCGTACCAGGGAACCCCAAGAATCTATCTAACTCCGCTATTAACTTATCGGACTCTATGTGCTCTAGTTGCTCTGCTACATCGTGCACTTCGTCCCACCCAAAATTCATGCTTTTGTAGAGAAATGTCTCCCAAAGTCTGTGTTTACGAATGAGTTGCAGAGCAATGCTATTGCCTTCTTCGGTCAATTCGAGCTTGCCGTACTTTTTATAAGAGACTAATCCTTTCGTTTTCAGCTTTTTGAGCATACCATTAACTGAAGCAGGTGAGAAGCCAAGATGTTCTGCTAATTGGTTAGTACCAGCTTTGTCACCATCACGCTCAACCGTAAGGTTAAATAGGGCTTTGAGGTAGTCTTCTTCGTTTTTCGTCAGTTTCATAGTATTACAAAATTATGCATGTATTAATCTCAAATTAAAATAATTGCAGTTGTATTAAAAATAAATTTGGTAATTAGTCAAAGAATTATCAATTTTGTGCCTATCTTTTTTACAGAAGACAGAAATATAAATACCGTTCGGGGTGTGGCGCAGTCCGGTTAGCGCACTTGGTTTGGGACCAAGGGGCCGCAGGTTCAAATCCTGCCACCCCGACGAACGAGAGAAGCTCTACTTTTTACTAAGTAGAGCTTTTTTTTATGTTAGAATTGTTGATGACCTCCAAGAATTCTGCTCCTTAGGAGGAGCTGTCAGAACTTGTTCTGACTGAGGAGGATAAATAAAAATGTTCTTCTTCGTTTGTTCACCTCTATAGGCTATCCACGTCATACTGAACGAAGCGTAGCGGAGTGAAGAATCCAGGAGAAATACGTTCCCTGACCTGTAAAGCCAAAGGCAGGAAGGGGGATTTAAGATTTCTGTCATTGCGAGAAATTTCAGCTTGCTGAAATGACGTTGCAATCTATTTTGTAAAGTTCCTGAGACAGCCACGTCCTTTCAGTCCTCGCTGTGACATCTTCGCTCAGGCATCATGATTCTTCCCCCCCCCTAATCCAATTATTTTCATTAAATTGAAATAATCCTACATTTACATTAATTGACAAAATATGAAAACTCTATTACTAATTCTACTCGCTCTTGCTATATCTAGTTTAAACCTTAAAGCCGAACCCCTCTCCGGTCAAGCAAAACTAGACTCACTCCTAGCCGAGCTACCCAAAGCCAAAGGCGATACGAATGAGGTGAAACTGCTTATTGATCTGAGTATTACTATTGCGTCTAAAAATTTTACTAAAGGCCTTGAATATGCAAAACAAGGTTTAGTTCTTGCTAAAAAATTAGAATCTATAAGTTCAGAAGCAAGTTGTTATAATAATTTTGGTAACATTTATAAATTGAAGTCCGAATATGGTAAAGCGATGGAGTACTATCGGCTTGCCCTACGATCCAATAAAAGTATAAGTAATCGTTCGGGAATAGCTTTATCTTTAGAGCGAATTGGAGGAGTCCACTTATTACAAGCCGATTATCCCAGAGCACTAGAGCACTACCAGAAAGCATTAAAGCTATACGAAGAAATGGATAATAAGGAAGGAATCGCATTAATCAATGGAAGCATTGGTATTATCTATACTTTACAGTCTAATGATAATAAAGCATTGGAATATTATCAAATAGCCCTAAAGTTAAGTAGAGAGTTGAATGATAAATCTAATACGATAAGAAACCTTAGGAGTATAGGTGGTATTTACTTAGAACGAGATGATTTCTCATTGGCCTTAAAATACTTTGACGAATCGTTAACTCTAAGTAAAGAAATAAAAGATAAGAATGGAATTGCTATGACCTTTGGAAGCATTGCAATAATTTTTACAGAGCAATCAAATTATGCTAAAGCATTAGAGTATTATGAAAAGGCATTAAAATTGAATAAAGAAATTGGTAAATTACGTGGTATTGCTTACGATTATCTAAGCCTTGGGGATTTGTATTATAACGTATCACAAGATACGTCATTGAAAAATATCAAAAGGGACTCTAATTTTATTAACTTAAACGAAGAAATGAATCTAAACAAGTCTATTGGATATTTATTGGAGGCTCAAAAGTTATATAAAAAAATGAGTACTTTGAACGAGTTAAGCAGGACGTACAATACCCTTCATAAAGCATACTATAAGAAAGGGATGTACAAACAAGCAATAGATGCGCATATAAGTTATAAAGAGCTTCAAGATTCTATTTTTTCAAAAGAAAACAATATCAAAATGGCCGCCCTCGAAAAAGCAAGAGAAGAAGACGTAAATCGAATTAAGATTGAAAAGCAAGAAGTACAATTAGCAGCACAAGAAAGCGAAAAGAAGTTTATTATCTATTCAGGTATTGGAATAATAGCGTTTGTAATTGCCATACTGGTACTAATAGCGTATCAGAGAAAGAAATCAGACAAACTACTATACAATGTATTGCCTATTTCAATAGCCAAAAGATTGAAGAAAAAGGAACATCCAATATCCGATCATTTCGATCAAGCATCCATTATATTTATAGACATAGTTGGCTTCACAGCTATGTCTAAGGAATCTGATCCGACAGATATAGTACAAGCACTGAACAAGGTATTTACTCACTATGACTCCATAGCAAGTAAACATGGATTAGAGAAAATTAAGACTATAGGTGATTGCTATATGGCAGCAGCAGGAATCCCAGTTATCCAAAAAGATAATACTCTAAGAGCAGCCAGAATGGCAATAGAAGTAAGAGACTACATGATCGATTATTATACAGACCACGGCTTCAAACTTGACGTAAGAATTGGCCTTGATTGTGGACCAGTTGTAGCTGGTGTGATAGGAGAGAAAAAGTTTATCTACGACATGTGGTCAGATGCTGTGAACACTGCATCACGTATGGAATCAACTGGTCAATCTGGCTCAGTTCATATATCCGAACGCTTCAAAGAAGCTGTAGATGAGTTTGATGAATTTGAATTTATCGATAGAGGCGAAATGGAAATCAAAGGTAAGGGCAAGATGAAGACGTTCTTCATGGGGAGTAGGGAAGTAAAGGTAGCGTAATTGAATTGAGCTTATATCTCATAAAGTTATAATTCAAACAAAAACAAAGACGCATATTTCTATGCGTCTTTGTATTATCGTGATGTCATAGCGAACGAAACGTGGCTATCTCATCTTATTTTATTTGTTTCTCTGTTAGTATATAAAGTCCATTTTTGGCTTCTTCTCCATAGAGAGCAACTGCGGCTTCTAGATCAAAATAATAGTAATCCTTATTCTCTAGATTGCAACTACTTTTCATTCCTAGTTGTGCTTTTTCGAATTCATTAAAGTCTATTTTTTCGCCTTTATAAATGACTAAAGGATTAGTAATTATGACATCTGTTGCTATTTGACCAAAATAAAATTGATGAATTTCTGCTTTAATTGTAAAGTCGTTATTCATTTCATTTTTGGCTAATATATAATCTTCTTCTTGGTACCTACTTTGTTTGACGCTGAAGTAAGAAGCCCTAATTACATTATTATTATCAATGAGATTGTTAGGGATTTCTAAAGAGAAAGTACCATCCTCATAAGAATGAGTTGAGAGTATTTTATTGACTGTAAACAAAGTAATTTTTGCATTTTCTATAGGTTCCACATCTTCTTCTGAAACTACCTTACCCTTAAAAACAGTAAAGTCATTAGTTGTAGATGTTTTAGGTATTGATTCTGTAAAATCCTCTTCTAATTCAATATTAGTAGCGATTGATTGTACTGCTTCAGTTTGTACTTTTAGCATATTAGCACTGACAGGATATACAACCGTCAGTGATGAAGCCAGCATCAAACCAGCTGCTACTTTGGAATATGGGAAGCTAAAATTCTTCTTTTCTGGTTCAAGATTGAATAGTGGTGTTCGGAGTTGAGTATTAGTAACTCTAGCACATATATTACCATCTGATTTCTTTATTATTTCAGAAATTTCAAACTGATTTAATCGAGTAAAATCTATCACATTTTTGGAACAGGAATCACAAAAACTACCCCTTTCGTTGGGAGTCATATTCTCCCACTTCTCATGGCATGGTTTATTCAGCGTTAGGAATTTAGTTTTCATGCTACTTGTTCTATCAGGTAATGTCATTCAGTAATTATGAAATTTACGAAATAAAATCTAAATTGTTTAGTATGGAAAGTAAATATCAAATAGAAAAGTAGAAATACTTAAAAATTATACGAATTCTCAACAATAATGGAAGCTAAACAGAATAGTTTTTTAAGTTAACATATAAAGAAATACCATCGAAATGAAACAACTATGTTCGTAATTTATCGCTTTAAAATACGTAATTAAAATTTTAAATATTCGTTATGATTTGTACTAAGAAAATATTTAAAACAGATATAACAATAGAGATGGCTTGATAGGAAACTCCTCCATTAGAAGTTATTGAAACACAGTTTGGTTTTTCGAAAGTTGAGGTTTTTAGGTTGATTTGCAGATAGCTGTAAACCCAAAATGTCAGAAAATAGAAATAATAATAGTGGAGCTCAGAACCCACTAAAAAAAACGAGGCGAAATCCGAAAAGCCAAATGAGTAGGACTACAAGGGTCTAATAATGGGAAATAAAAAAATAATCACTGTATTTGGCGCTACTGGTGCCCAAGGTGGTGGTCTTGCAAGGGCAATCTTAGCTGACAAAAATAGCGAATTTAAAGTAAGGGCAGTTACCCGAAATGCTGACTCGGAAAAAGCAAAAGAGCTGAATCAACTAGGAGCAGAAATTGTAGTAGCTGACATAGATGATGCCGAAAGCATCAAAAAAACATTAGAAGGTGCTTATGGTGCTTACTTTGTTACTTTCTTTTGGGAGCATTTTTCTGTCGAAAAAGAACAACAAGAAGTTGCAAATTTTATTAGTGCCGCTAAGGATGTTAATCTGAAGCATATAATTTGGTCAACATTGGAAGATACAAGAAATCTTGTACCTTTGGATGATGACAGAATGCCAACTTTACAAGGCAAATACAAAGTACCTCACTTTGATGGGAAAGGTGAGGCAGATAAACTTTTTAAAGATGCCGGTTTACCTGTCACATTTTTGAGAACATCTTTCTATTGGGATAATTTTATACATTTCGGAATGGGCCCTCAAAAAGCGGAAGATGGTAACTATTATATCGCATTTCCTATGGATGACAAAAAATTGTCTGGCATAGCAGCTGAAGATATTGGTAAATGTGGTTACGGTGTTTTCAAAAGTGGTACCAATACAATAGGAGAAACAATCGGTATTGTTGGTGAAAAATTGAGTGGAAATGAAATGGCTGAAAAATTATCTACAGCTATGGGTATAAACGTTATTTATAATAATGTGTCACCTGAAATGTATCGTAATTTTGGGTTCCCAGGTGCAGATGATTTAGGGAATATGTTTCAGTTTAAAAGAGATTTCAATGATGAATTTAATGGAATACGTAGCGAAAAATATTCTTTGGAATTAAATCCTGAATTACAAAATCTGGACGATTGGCTTTCAATAAATTCTTCAAAAATTCCATTGGGCTAAATGAATTAAGTATTTGTGGTGCGTTGGCGTATGAGAGCAATTCAAAGAGAACAAACCACACATATTGAAAGTGTTTAGCTGAATCTTGAACATAGTGGATTCGCACCCCAGCTTTTTAAGTTGGGGTTTATTTATACGCACCTTTCAGTTACCTACCTTTGTACTTCCAACAATTCGGTCTTGCTGATACTGGGTGTGGTTAGCTTTAGGTAGTAACGCCCTGATGGGTATTGGCTAACATCAAACTGTATATCTTGCTTCCCAATTGTTTGGTAACCTGAGAGCAATGTCTCCAATTTTCTGCCTTGGCTGTCGTATAACTCTAGAGTAGTTTCACCATTTTCAGTTATTTCTATTGTTGCATTTGCAGTGCTAGTTACTATGTTTGGACTGACTGTGAAGTTGATGTCGTTGTCGCTGTTTAAGACGCTGGTGGGAGTTTTTCTAATAGAAAATACATCTGACGTTGCAGATAGGAAACTATCTTCAATGGATAATTCAATAAGCATTGATTCAAAGAAATCTCTTTTTTGTTCTCTTACACCAGTTAATACTAATCCTCCATGACCACTTTCAACAAATGAAGTAACACCTTTCAAATTATAATGGTTTTTGAGCCATATTATTTCTCCATCTGAGTTGATATTAGTTATTCTGTAGGATTTATTTACATTAGATATATAATAAATAAACCCTTTCTTAGAAACCATGATTTCTTTAACATATTCTTCTGGTTGTGGGCTTAAATCATTAACTTTTACTTTCTTTCCTTCGCTGTTTAGAATAAGAATCCAATGGTATCTTTCGTGTCCATCATCAGTCCATCTGACAGAATAACCAACAGTCAGAATAGAACCATTTTCTTGAATAATAAAATCATTGGCGTTGTCTATTGCTCTTTCATATTGATAATCCCATAATACATTTCCTATACTATCAAGTTTAACAATCCACGGATGGACTTTATTAACATAGTTATTATACTTGGTATGCATATAAACACTATCTCTCGAATCTGAACTACCTAGAATTACAATTTCATTATTGTTTCCTAGTCTAATTTTAAGAAGTAGCTCATCTCTTTCTCTACCATACGTTTTCTCCCATATTATTTCTCCATCAGCATTTATCTTTATAATCCAATAATCAGCCCATTGAGGACTACTATTTACATTGCCATTATCAGATAAAGTATAACCCCCTAAGATGAAATTACCTCTGTTGTCAGAAATAATATCAAACCCTAAATCTGGTTTTGAACCACCGTAATTCTTTTTCCAAATCAGTTCCCCATCAGGATTTAATTTTATTAGAAGTAAATCATTTCCCCCCTTCAACTCAAATCCAAAATCGGTAGAATTTGTTCGACCAATAATATAGATATTTCCATATTCGTCTTCGATTGCTGCATTTGCAATCTCATCTCCATTCAAGCCACCAAAATATTCACTCCATATTTGTTTACCATAATCATCAGTTTTAATTATTCTAATATCTGTTTTTAATTCGTCATCTGGTGCTGTACCAATAAGCCAAGTGTTTTCTACGATAATGTACCCACCTTGATTTGAATTAATTAATTGCTGTGTATTATAATTCTTCAGAGTATCAAGAGCGACAGACCATTCTTCATTTAGGTTTATATGCTGAATTTTCAATAAACATGAATCCAGATCATAGAAAGGAACTGACCAATCATGGGAATTACCATTTGCTGAATCAGTAATCAGATTCCAAAAGCTACCATTATTGTATGAAGTTTGGATTTGAAAGTTATTAAAATCAGGATTTGACTCCCACATAACCGTAGTCTTTCCACCAGCTTGCAAAGTCTCGCCGCCATTGGGGTGGATTAGTTTAAGCTGTGCGGTGTTAGTGTAAGCTAATGTTGTGAATAGAATAATGTATAGTATATATTTCATATCTTTTTCTTGAAAGTGGAATATCTATAACTATATAGACATATGAAGGACTAAAACGTCTCTGAAGTTACTAAGATTTTTCATTCTGTCAAAAAAAAAGACGCATATTTCTATGCGTCTTTGTGATTTTATTACTATTGTTATGACGAAATCTGTCACTCTGAGCGAAGCGAAGAGTCTATTAGAAAGCTTGTTCTAACTAAAACACCCCGTCCTGCTTCGCAGTCCACCCCTCTAAAAGAGGGGAATTCCCAGATGTTACTTCTTGTCTTCGTCGTCAACTACTGTGTAGTCAGCTTCTTCTACGTCTTCTTCAGCATTGTCTTGAGCTGGTTCGCCTGTTGGCTCGCCACCTGGTGCAGCACCTGGTTGACCTTGTGCGTTACCGTCGCCGTACATGTTTTGCGATGCTTCGCTCCATGCTTTGTTTAGCTCTTCCATTGCTGGTTTGATATCAGCTTCGTTTTCTTTCATAGCTGTTTCCAATCTACTCTTAGAACTTTCGATTTTAGCTATTTGATCTTGAGTTAGTTTTTCACCAACTTCTTTGATTTGCTTATTAGTCGAAGCTACCAAAGCATCTGCTTGGTTACGAGTATCAACTGCTTCTTTCTTTTTATTATCAGCTTCAGCATTCAACTCTGCATCTTTTTTCATTTTTTCGATTTCTTCCTGAGATAACCCAGATGAAGATTCGATACGAATGTTTTGCTCTTTCCCAGTTCCTTTGTCTTTAGCATATACTTGCAAGATACCGTTAGCATCTATGTCGAATGTTACTTCTACTTGAGGCACACCGCGTTGTGCTGGTGGTATTCCATCTAAGTGGAATTTACCAAGCGAGCGGTTGTCCGCTGCCATCTTACGTTCACCTTGTAGTACGTGTACTTCTACTGATGGCTGGTTGTCAGCCGCAGTTGAGAATACTTCCGATTTCTTTGTTGGTATAGTTGTGTTCGAAGGTATCATAGGAGTTAATACTCCACCTAATGTTTCGATACCCAAAGTAAGAGGAGTAACGTCTAGTAGTAATACATCTGTTACGTCTCCGCCTAATACACCACCTTGGATAGCAGCACCGATTGCTACTACTTCATCAGGGTTAACCCCTTTTGATGGTTCTTTACCGAAGAAATCTTTTACTAATTCTTGTATCTTAGGAATACGAGTTGATCCACCTACTAAGATGATCTCATCTACTTCGTGGTTAGATATACCAGCATCTTTTACTGCTTGCTCACATGGCTTCAATGTTCTTTGGAACAAATCTTCGCATAAGCTCTCGAACTTCGAACGTGTCAAAGTTACATTTAAGTGCTTAGGTCCATCTTGAGTAGCTGTGATGAACGGCAAGTTTACGTCAGTTTGCATAGAGCCAGATAATTCTATCTTCGCTTTTTCGCCAGCTTCACGTAGTCTTTGTAATGCCATAGCATCGTCACGTAGGTCAATTCCTTCTTGCTTTTTGAACTCATCTGCCAAAAAGTCAATTAATTTTCTGTCAAAATTGTCACCACCAAGGTGAGTATCACCATTAGTAGATTTCACTTCGAATACTCCGTCGCCAATCTCTAGGATAGATACATCAAATGTACCCCCACCCAAATCGTATACAGCAACTGTCATATTCTTATGTTTTTTGTCTAATCCATAAGCTAATGCAGCAGCAGTTGGCTCATTGATTATACGCTTAACTTTAAGTCCAGCGATTTCGCCAGCATCTTTTGTAGCTTGTCTTTGAGAGTCATTGAAATAAGCAGGAACTGTAATTACAGCTTCTTCAACTTTTTCACCTAAATACTCTTCAGCAGTTTGCTTCATTTTTGTTAAAATCATAGCTGATATTTCTGGTGCAGAATATTTCTTACCATCAATATCTACTCTTATAGAGTTCCCATCGTCTGACGGAACAACTTTATAAGGTACTAATTTTGCTTCTTCGCTTACTTCATCCAAACGGCTACCCATAAATCTCTTGATAGAGTAGATAGTGTTATGTGGATTTGTAACTGATTGTCTTTTAGCAGCTTGACCAACTAGTCTATCGCCAGTTTTAGTGAATGCCACCATCGAAGGTGTAGTTCTAGATCCTTCGGCATTTGTTATTACCTCTGGTGAACCGCCTTCCATTACAGAAACGCACGAATTTGTCGTTCCTAAATCAATTCCTATTATCTTACCCATTTTATTATCCTTTTGTTTTATTAAATTTCTATTATTTGTCGTTATGTCACATATTTCAGGACACAATGTCTTATTAGACAGAATTTATGTTCTGAAATGTATGGCAAAATTATTGTGCCAAGTTTTTATCTAAGTATTGATTCCTTTATAATTCCCGCCCTATTGCTAGGGCGAGATGAACTATAATAATCTGTTTATGTTACTTAATGCTTACTTCTAGCTCTTTTGGTCTTGCAGGTTCTTTTTTCACAAGAACTACTTTTAGCAAACCATCTTTGAATTCAGCATCTATGCTGTCCGTATTCACATTGTCTGGCAGTACGAATGAGCGAGTGAATTCTCCGAAGCTACGTTCTACTCTTAGGTATGTAGCGCCTTCTTTAGTGTCTTCTGTCTTAGACTCTCTATTCTTAGTACCTTTTAGTACTAGTACGTTCTCATCATTTATGCTTACTTTTATATCTTCTTTTTTCACGCCAGGGATTTCTGCCTCTATAGTGATGTTCTTCTCGTCTTCATGAACGTCAACCGTTGGGTTGAAACAATTGCGTGAATTGAATACAGCATCTGTGTCAAATTCATTCATCATGCTATTCATTCTTCTGCTTAATTGGTTCAGATTTCTGAACGGTTCGAATTTTACTAAACTCATTTTGAAATCTCCTTTGTTTTTTATTTAATATTAATTGTTTTTGGTTTTAGCGTTTCTTTTTTGGGAATGCTAATCAGCAGTAACCCATTTTTGAAATTCGCATCTATTTTATCAGTTTCGTACTTGTTTGGGATGATGAATGATCTCTTATAGCTTACAGAATCGAATTCATTTATCATCATTTTCTCGTTTTCTTTTGTTTCAATTTGTCTTTCACCACTTACCGTCATTACGTTTTCGTCATTCACTACTAGCTTCATAGTCGTCTTATCTACTCTCGGTAACTCTATAGTGAAGCTCAGCATATCCTCTATGTCCGATACTCTTACTCTTGGTTTTACGTCATTTGTTCTTTCTGGACTTTCAACTCCAACTGGGCTGAAAAATCTATCGAAATCTGTCATTGGCATTCTTCTTTGTACTAACATCTTATAACTCCGTAATTATTATTATTTGTTTTTAAAATTTTGTCAATGTTCTAATAGCATATAATGGAAAAGTGTGCCAAAACACTGTTATCAGTCGATATGGCAGATTAGCGACAGAATGGCTGATATGGTGGCAGACGCTTTGACAGAGAATTTTGGTGTGAAATGAAATGGTGGCAGAAGTAATGGCAGAGCAAATTTATGCGCATATATTCATAACTACAGACACAAAGAAAAATAATAATTCAAAATAATACAGATTATAACCCCTTTGTATTCTTTAGAATTAATGATATTCTTATATTGCAACTCTTAAACATTAAACAATTAGAAAAACACGAAATGGAAAAAATCAAAGTAACATTAGCCAAGGGCGACGGCATAGGATTAGAAATAACTGATGCAGTAATAGAAATACTAGAAGCGGCAGGTGCGCCGCTAGAATACGAAGAAATAAGCGTAGGCGAGAAAGTCTATCTAGATGGTATCAAAACTGGAATCCCAGAAGAAGCGTGGGATATAATCACTCGTAACGGTGCATTCCTAAAAGGTCCTATAACTACTCCTCAAGGTGGCGGTTACAAAAGCTTGAACGTGACTATCAGAAAGTCATTAGGTCTTTTTGCAAATGTACGTCCAGTAAAGGCATATCACCCTTACATCAAAACTCACTTTCCGGGTATGGACGTAGTAGTTGTTCGTGAGAATGAGGAAGATCTTTACGCAGGTATAGAACATCAACAAACTCCAGAAGTAGTACAAGCGCTAAAGCTAATCTCAAGACCGGGCTCAGAGAAAATAATCCGCTATGCCTTCGAGTATGCAAAAGCACACGGCAGAAAGAAAGTTACTTGTATGACGAAAGATAATATAATGAAGCATGCTGATGGATTGTTCCATCAAGTCTTCAACGAAGTTAGAGTAGAGTATCCAGAAATAGAATCTGAGCACTATATAATAGATATCGGGACAGCAAGAGTAGCTAATGACCCGAACAGATTCGACGTTATAGTAACACTTAACCTATACGGTGATATTATATCTGACGTTACAGCCGAAATAGCTGGTTCTGTTGGATTAGGTGGCTCGTCTAATGTTGGTGAGAATGTAGCGATGTTCGAAGCGATACACGGCTCTGCTCCAGACATAGCAGGTAAGAACATAGCAAACCCTAGTGGCTTGCTTAACGGTGCCTGTATGATGCTAGTACACCTAAATCTAGGTGAGTACGCTTACAAGATACAGAATGCTCTATTCAAAACTATAGAAGACGGTATACACACTGGCGATATGAAAAGCGAGTTCACTCGTGAGTTAGTAGGAACTAAAGAATTCGCACATGCTGTAATAGCCAGATTGGGTCAATCGCCTGAGCATCTTACTATTCCGAAACCTACGAATCATAGAATAGCAATCCCAGGATGCAATATCCGCCGAGTACCGAAGACCTTAGTAGGTGTAGATGTATTCATCGATTGGGTAGCGCAAGGCAGAGATCCACACGAATTAGCAAAAGAACTAAAACCTCTAGCACCGAAAGGAACAATGCTGAAGACAATCTCGAACAGAGGAATAGCAGTTTGGCCGGGCAAAGCTCGTGATATATTCTGCTCTGATCACTGGTATTGCCGATTTGTAAGTGAAGACTATGAAGCAACTGAAGGACAAGCAGAGTTTAGCTATGACGCAATAGTAGAGCTACTTGGCAACTTCAACAAAGCTGGCTTCAACTTCATCAAAATAGAAAACCTATATACTTTCGAAGGAAGACGCGGCTACTCACTATCGCAAGGCGAAACGAGTTAGTATAGCTAAAGAAAAATTGAATTTAATAAAATCCCTTGCTAGTGAAGTGAGGGATTTTTTTGTTATATTTGAAAAATGAATTGAGATAAATATGACAGAAAAACAAAAGTTAAAGATGATTACTGAATATGTAAAAGAAAATATTTTCGAATCACATATTTACAACTCAACTAAAAAGCATTCAAAACTAAAATCTTATAATATTAATCCAATAGTTGTTAAATATCTTTCTATGGTACTCGAAGATGATTTTACGCCGATTGGAATAGCAAAAGCATTATATTTACCTAGAGTCCTTGGCACATCAATTAACACAACTTTCGGAACAATAATACAAAAAATGTTCATTGAGTTAAATCTTGCAAAGCCTTCTATAGTTCAGGGTATGGATATAGAATTTATAGATCAAATAGATGGACGAAATAAATGGTGTCAACTAAAATCAGGACCGAATACTATAAATTCTGGTGATGTAAAACCACTTATTGCTAAATTTAATAGCGTGGCGAATCTTGCTCGTACCAACGCTATGACAATGAATAATACAGATTTAGTTCTTGGTGTTCTATACGGTGAAGCGGAACAACTAAGCCAACACTACAAGAAAATAGACGAAGTTTTCCCAGTATATATAGGGAAAAAGTTTTGGCATAGATTAACAGGTCACCCCGATTTCTATTCCAAATTAGTCAAATCGTTAGATGTTATGATTCTTACTTTAGATACGAAGGACTTCTACGAGAAAGGCTACACTGCATTAGCAGAAGAAATAAAATCTTCAGACTTATTTGATTTTGCATAAACTTCATTCAAGAATTTCACAATAGAATATCCAATCTCTTTTGCCAAATTAACAGGTACTGCATTTCCAATTTGTTTATACTGTTGCGATACAGAGCCAGCAAATTCCCAACCGTCTGGGAAGGTCTGAATTCGTGCATATTCCCTAACAGTGAAAGGTCTAGTCTCATCTGGGTGACATCTTTCAGTTTGCTTTTGTGCCGGGCTACAAGTTAACGTAAGACAAGGTTCATCCCAACCAATTCTTCGAGCCATACCAGTTTTACCACCACCTAAATAAAAGCTCCCACCCATATATTCTTTTTGTAAATCCAATGGTAAGTCTCTCCAATATCCTTTTGGTGGAATCAAGTCTAATATTCTTTTCTTCGATTCGGGGTATTGTGTTCCTTTAGATTCGGGAACATCTGAGTCGAATAATTCACCTTTTTTGAGGGCATCTTCTAAAGTGTATATTTTTCTGAATGCTTTTGGGTAGTCAAAATTAATATCAATGTCCTTTCTCACTCCAACTAGTATCAATCGTTCTCGTTTCTGTGGAACATTGTAATTAATAGCTTTCAGTACTTGTATCGGCATCACTTTATAACCAATTTCATCAAGTATTGATATCATTCCTTGTAGCGTTTTTCCTTTATCGTGACTGAGCAAACCACGAACATTTTCGCCAATGCAAATAGGTGGTTTTACTTCATCTATCACTCTCGCAAATTCGTAGAACAGTGTACCTCTTGCGTCTTCTAACCCGAGTTTTTTTCCTGCGTAACTAAACGCTTGACACGGGAAACCTCCAGTTACTATATCAACTTTACCTTTGTATTTATCAAATTTATAATCTTTAATATCCCCTTCTAGTACATTCCATTTCGGACGGTTATTTCTTAGAGTTTCACACGCCCATTTGTCGATTTCGTTGAGAGCGACACAGCTAAGACCAGCTTTCTCTAGCCCAAGTGCTAACCCACCAGCTCCGGCAAATAGTTCCAAGACATTGTATTGATTATCTGCTTTGACGAAATTGAGATTAGTATCATCTTCTTCTTCTATCAGACCTAGAAACGATTCAACGTCCCCACGTCTATATACTCGATAATTAGAAACTGGCTCACGCACTGCTTCAAATATGCCTTCTCTGTCCCATCTTCTTAGGGTTTCTTTGCTCTTGCCGATTAGGTCGGAAGTCTCAGCTAATGATAAATAATCTTTCATAACCATCTTATTAAACGTTATACATTGGTTACAAATTTAATGATTATTTTGTTAAATCCAAATAGGAAGTTTAGAATGTTGAAATTTGATAGTTGAAATGGAAGGGGATTGTTGGGTTGGAGGTAACGTTCATTGTAAGGTACGCTTTATACACCTTGTTTTACCACGTTTTTACTTATAATCAAGCCAATTCTTTTTCACAAGTCTTTCTTTAATTACGAGCCTTTTTCTCCACAATAAGTTGGTTAATAATTTTATCACAGCAAAGTTGAATATTTCTTTATTTGTCCTGTTTTTAATGTCTTCAGGTCCATACCATTGTAGGTTTTTAACTTTACTATTTATTGATGGTGAACCAAATGTTAATTTCCCCCATTCGTGTCCAAATTCATTTCGTATTTTTCTCAAACTGTTGAGTAGGTGGAATTCATCCTCAATTAATAGACCTAAAGAATTTGCAAGTTTTATGCGACTTGAAAATGACCCAATTGGGGCATTAAAACCTTCGATTAATTCTTTAGAGCTTTTGTTATCTATCAAAAATGCACTTATAATCTCTTTGAGTGAGTCATCGAGAAAAGACGCTGCAATTAAAGTTGCCCCTCTATCTGATTCTTCATTAAAAAGATTGAGAAATTTAGATAAATCGATTATTTCGGGTCGATTTTCTTTCATCTTGATTTACGCTGTAAATAATTTCTTTTAATTTGCATTTATGTATTTTCCTTTGTGGAATTTCTATTTTGAATTTTTATTAGCCTTTTTCAAAAAAGTCATTGTCAAGCTCTTTAACTTCATAGATAGTTTTTACTTGAACACCGACATTGTACTGATGCATTAAATCAACGAAGACTCTATTTGCTATATACGGTATTTGGCAAAGTTTTATATATTCTTACAGCCATCAAAACAGGTGTCTTTTAACTCATTTTGTCCATAAAATGTACGTTTAGACTCGCAGTCTGGGCATTTAAAAATGTTTGGTTTGTCTCCACAATTCAAGCAGAGACCATTAATCATATTATCATTTAATTGAATATTTAGTGGGTCAAAGATTACAGCTTTTTTTGCATCACATATTTTACAGTTTATAAATTCTGCCCCTTCCTTAAAGTTTAAGTTACAGCAGTAGCAGATTCCATTTTCAGGAGAATAAGTGTGTTTTAAACACTCTGGACATTCATAAGCATATCCAGTAAACTCCTTTGCTATTTTTTCCATTTCCTCAACATAATGCGGAAAGTTAATTAACTGTTTGTATTGATTATCATTAAGATGTTCTGCGTAAAATTCTGACGGAGTTTTAAACTCGAAACTTAGTTCACTAAGCAATGGTACAATTAGGTGAACAATTGCATAAATTGATTCATATTTCAAATCATATAAATCGGCAGACTGTAAGTTTAAGTTTAGGTGAACTAATTTATTTCGAAACAACTGAAATTGAGTTAAGTGTTCAAAATGAGTATCTCCGAACCAAGTCAGTTGATTTTCCTTTATATAATTTTTTAAATCTTCATACCTCTTAGTCTGTAAGGTGTTATTTTCAAAAGATTCAAATATATTATTGATTGTTCTGTTTTGGTATTTATCCTTTAGAATTGTCTTAATTCCAGATTCTTTTATTAAAAATGCTTTTATGCCAAGCTCTAAAGACATTTGAATAAAAAGGCAAGAAACTAGCGATTGTTCTCTCGTTAATGTTTCATTACTGGTTACAATTTCATTTATACCTCTTTTTAGAAAAATAATAGAGTTACCAAAAATGGTGTTATATATTTCTGTTGTTTTATCGTCCATCAATTTTGCCTAACTGTTCAGATAAACTTACATTCGTATATTCAATACATTTAACTTACGACAGTCTATTCTAGTAGCTTTTTAAAATTTATTATTTTAATTATTCTCACAATATACCAAAAAACTGAAATCTACGTAAGGGTTATTTAAAATAATCGTTTTTAAATATGAAAAAAATATTATACTTTTGTAACTATAAGTCTGCTTAACATGAACGTCGACCCTGCGTCGTTTTTTAGAGTGAATCTAAAATTAGTGTTATTGTGGGCTTATTTTTTTTCCCCTTTCATCTTTCCCTCCCTTCCCTTAATTTACAGCACTATGAAAACCAAAGACCAAATAAAAGCAGACATAATAGCCTGACTAAGGGATGCTAATGTTTTGAATTATGAGCAAGTTCTTGCTGTAGTTCTAGAGTCAACAATTGATATTTCAGTACTTCATAAGTATTCAGCTACAGATGATGTACGGTTCGAAGAAGGGATATTAACGGGTATTTATGATGAGGGTAAGAAGAAAGAAATGTAAAACTAAGTATTGGCACAAAAAAAATCGACTGTGTTATCAGTCGATTCTTATTTTAAGTATTTCTTAATCGTATTATGCCATTTGCTCTTCGTGCTTGCCTTCTCTAAACTCTTCTACCATTTTATCAATGAATGAATTCATATCTTCTGGTGAGCGACTAGTAACAAGACCTTCGTCAACGACTACAGTGGAATCTTCCCACTTAGCACCGGCATTTTCCATATCTTTTCTTATTGAACTAAAAGAAGTGATTCTTCTATCTTTTAGAACATCTGCTTCGGCAAGTAACCAAGGCCCATGGCATATAGCGGCTACTGGCTTGTGTTGTTCAAAAAAACCTTTTACGAAACTAACAGCCTTCTCATCTCTACGCAATTTGTCAGGATTAATAACCCCGCCTGGTAGTACTAAAGCATTATAGTCAGAACTGGTAACGTCATTTAAAGTTTTATTTACTTCGTATTCTGTACTCCAGTTGCCATTGCTCCAAGATTTAATCTTACCAGATTTTAGTGAAACTATATCAACTTCAGCATCGTGTGATTTTAGTGCTTCATGCGGTCTTTGTAATTCTGATTCTTCGAATCCATCTGTCGCTAATATTGCTATTCTTTTTTTACTTAACTTGTTCATTTTATTATGATCCTCTAATATATTAGAAAAATAATTACATCTTTGTGAACGAGAAAAGTTAGATGAGATTGTATAAACTTGGGATTCTTTAGTAAAAGGGAATATGTAGAGTGCCTTTATCATAATAGTTTAATCTGTTTTAGTCTGATTAACATTTATAATAAATATTTGAGTAATATTTGATACTTAGTTTGCAGTTTTACATCTGTTTATTTTTTATTTTCGTTTGATATAGAACTTCTTATGTATAGCAGTGAAGTTGTTATTATTACTTCTCCAGCAGCTGTAATGAAACCTATCAATTCCCATCCATCTATCGCAAGACTTATAAATCGACCAGCTGATACAGTGCCTACTAGAATGGCAACAGATAATAAGACATCACGTTTTTTGTAATATGTACCAATTATTATCAAAGCGATGATGGCTAGCCGTAAACCACCAATAGAACCACGAATATTTGAGAGACCGATTATTTGTGCAGTTTCTGACGGTATAAGACCTATACTATCTATGTTCATTGAGGCCATTGGGTCCAAATAAGCGAGCACCCAAAAAGGCAATAAAAATAAAACTGTTGAGTACGCTATAAATTTTGATGCAATAAGTAATGTTTTGTTCATTTTATTTAGATTTTAAAATTAAAAATATTGTTACAAACCTAATAGAATTTGCAAGTATTAAAAAGGTAAAAACAGTCCTTAGAGTGATACTTTTAATCCGAAGTGAATTGAGCTCGAAATTCGACAGGTGTTGACTTGGTATGCTTCCGGAAATATTTAGTAAAGTTGGTTGGCTCATCAAACCCTAAGTAAAATCCAATTGACTTTATACTCATATTGGTGTGTACTAAAAGTCGTTTTGCTTCAAGTATAACTCTATCATCAATCATTTGCTTCGGAGATTTGTCTAGAATTTTTGATGTTGCCTGATTTAATTGTTTTTGTGATACATTTATTTTTTCAGCATAACTGCCTACTTGTTTTAGTTTGCGATAATTGGCTTCCAATAGGTCTTTGAAAAGTATTACGAAGTTGAGGTTCGCGCCTTTTTTAATTTCGGTGAAGCTTTGTTTTCGTCTTTCTCTTTCAGAAAAAAGTAAAAAGTTATGCAACAAGTTTCTTAAAATATCAGCTTGTGAATTGTCTTTTTCTTTTTTTAATTCGGATTCCATAAACTTTACCAAGTCGGTAAAAAATACATCAGTTGTTTTTATTTGAATATGAGCAACAGAAAGCAAGTCATTGAATAAAATACTGCTCCTCAAAAACGTTGTGTCATTCTCTGTCTTGCAAAAAAAACTACTAGTAAACAGAATTGCTTTGCCTTCAAAACGACAATTTTTGTCAAAACGTTGAACTGTATCTTTGGGTAAAAATAATATTGTATTCGGTTTAATTTTAATGGGCTTGAAATCAATCAAAACGGAATGAGTACCTTTCTGAAACCATATTACATGATAAAACTCCGTCCTGAATGGGTTCGTAAATACATCGGTAAAGTCTTTATAAAGTTTTCCAATATCTACAATCTCAAACTCATGTTTCAGTCCATCTTTGAATTCATATTTTTGGATATTAAAAGTCATTTTGTTTTTTAATGAAGTCAGTAAATACTAAAAAATTTCTTTCTAATATGTTTGTTTCAATGATCAATGTTTTTCCTTTGGCTTTGCCAACTTACAGAGTGGCTGTGATTTTAAGTATTTTATAGTATTACCCAACGATTTGCGTTAAATAGTTAATTTATTAACCTTCTTCAAAAAAGTCATTGTCAAGTTCTTTAACTTCATAAACAGTTTTTACTTGAACACCTACATTATACTGATGCATTAAATCAACCAATTTCGCACCGTCAATCAATATTATTGAGTGGTGCGCTTCTCTTGCCTTTTTAATTGCAGAGTCGTCAAAAGTTGATGTTGTAATAAAAACTCCCTTGCTCGTATCTCCACTCATTGCACCAATAAAATTTCTGATGTCTTTTTCACGCACTTTGTTTTCATTGTAACGTTTTGCTTGAGTGTAAATCTTTTCTAACCCCAATTTATCTTCATTGATTATACCATCAATTCCACCGTCACCTGATTTTGAAGTTTCGATAAAATCGCCATACCCCATTTTTTTTAGAAGAAGTAGAATAACCTTTTCAAAATAATAAGGGTCAATTTCTTTAAGCTTTTCTAAAACTTCTGTTTTTACCTCTGTTTCTATCGTTGAGAATCCAGAGTCTATTAAATCTTGTGGAGACGCATTTTCAACACTAACTGTATCGAGTTCTAATTCGTTTTCTTTTTGGCTTTTAACGGATTCCCGATGGTTTATGAAATCTTGATCATTTTGAAGGTCATGTAAAGTTAAACTACCTTTTTCTAGAATATTTTTCCCTTTTTCAGTTATTTGAACCAGACCTCTCTTCGGGTACATAACAAATTTCGCCATTTTTAGATAAGATTTTGCCCAAAGTATTCTATCCAGTAAAACATTAGCACCAGTACTTGTCTTTTGGTTAAGTAATTCTTTAGGTAGGTCTGAATAATATTTGTCACGAACCTGAGATGCCAATTCTCTACCTTTAAGAGATTCTACATTATTCAGGATTTCCAGTACTGGAATAAAAGATTCATGATATTTTGGTAATTCCATATAATTCTGTTCCAATGTTGCACAACTATCGAGATATACGAAAGTCTAATCTAGTAGCTATTTATGAGATATTATTTTAAATGTATCACTAATTTAATAAAAAAACTAACCTCTTCATACGAGCTAGTAAAAATATTTCCCCTTTCATCTTTCCCTGCCTTACCTTAATTTACAGACCTATGAAAACCAAAGAACAAATAAAAGCAGACATAATAGCCAATCTATTCAGTAAGCATAGAATGGGAATAAAGCCCGGATTGGAGCGAACAATTGCTCTTGCTGAGGCGATTGGAAACCCACAGAATAGCTATGATACTATACACGTAGCTGGTACTAATGGAAAGGGTAGTACTTGCTCGGTGGCTAGTTCTATACTGATAGAATCGGGGCTGAAAGTGGGGCTTTATACATCGCCACATATCAAGGATTTCAACGAGCGGATTAGGGTTAATGGCATTGCTATAACCGATGATGAGCTAATAGAATATACCGAGAAATTGCTCCCAATAGCAGAGGAGATGGACGCTACTTTTTTCGAGATAACTACCGTAATGGCATTCTTGTATTTCGCGGATAAGGGTGTTGATGTAGCCGTTATAGAAACAGGAATGGGTGGACGATTCGACAGCACGAATATCATCAATCCCAAAGTATGTGTTATCACAGATATTGACATGGATCACGAGGAGTTTCTCGGTGATACAATAGAGAAAATTGCATTCGAAAAAGCTGGGATTATCAAGCCTAATACTCCGATTATCACGACTAATGATGCAGAGAATGTGCTCGCTGTAATAAGAGAAAAAGCCAATAAAGAGAATGCAGAGCTGATACTGTCTGAGGTTCAGACTAATGATGAAGTCACTAATACTATTCGCTCTAAGTTCATCAGCCACTCGTTTATCAAGAACTACTCAGCCTGTCTCTTATACACATCT
>JAGXGG010000029.1 GCA_024636855.1 Ignavibacteriota bacterium
ACACAACACGAATCAAATATTACTATTGGTAATTTGAATGGGGCTCCAGCAGGTACAGTCGTAGGTACAACTGATACACAGACATTAACTAATAAAACCATAAACACTGCTGATAATACTATTACAGTTGACGCTTCTGATGTTGCAACTGGGACTTTTGTAGATTCGAGAATAGCGGCTTCCAATGTAACACAACACGAATCAAATATTACTATTGGTAATTTGAATGGGGCTCCAGCAGGTACAGTCGTAGGTACAACTGATACACAGACATTAACTAATAAAACCATAGATGCTTCGAGTAATACTATTTCCAATATCTTTCCTACTCAAACTGGTAACAACGGTAAATTTTTATCTACTGATGGAACTAATCTGAGCTGGGAAACTGCTGGCGGTGGCGGTGGTGGAGGATTACCAGAAGTTATAGAGCTTAGTCTGAGTTCTTTGACATCTCTGACAACTACCACTTATGTAAATATTACTGACTCACAACCCACATTAGCGGCAGATGCTGTATATTTGGTAAAAGGTTTATTAGGAGCTGAAAGAAAAGGAGGTTCTTCTAATATTAATATTGATTTCGACTATGGTGGAACAGCTAGTTTAGTACTAATAGAAGTAAGAGATAAAAATTCAGATACCAGTGGCTTTTTGGAAAACTATGCTATAGTTGGTTCAATTACTGAACATGTGTTAGATGGAGTTATTAAAACTACGACAGGTGGTACTCTTACTATTAAATCAGCAAAGTACGCATCAGGAAATACTGATTCAGATATAACCACTGCTACCAAAATCATATTAATCAGGGTGAAGTAATAGATAAAGTATTATCAAGTATTTAGTTTGCTGGATTGGGTGAGTTATTCTAGTTAGCTCAGTATTTATATATTCATAAAATTATAAGAAAAGCCGTTTATTTGTTTATATTGATAATCAACGAAACCTAGAAAACACGAAAAGGACAATGAAAACTCTGATTATCTCAATAACATTACTGCTATTAGTAGCAACTAATCTCCAATCCCAATCTGAATATAAAATTGTAGAGGTCAAAAGCGATGAACAAGAAAAATACCTTTCCTCCGAATTTGGTTTGGTACTAGGTACACCCGCGACTATCAATTTGAACTATGCAAAGCACTTTGGTGACTATTTAGTAAAACTCAGTGGCCTGTATTTGGGTGATTTTCAAGGTGGTCAGCTAGAGTTGGGGTATAAGTTTGCATTTAAAAGAAAGACCTATCATGCTGTTACTATCGGTGGTGGTCTTGCCCGTTTCCCCCAAGAATCTGATACTTATAGGGTTCCTTTGCCCACTAAAAAATGGGATTACATCTCTGCCAACTATATCCTATAATACCAGGGGCTTTCTGATGAGTGTTGGTTTATCTGTCGGTCAGGGCGATTTTACTAATCCACAGCTTATGTTCCAAATTGGTTATTCTTCACAGATTTGGAAGTAGAGATTGCCTTTTATTTTATACAATCTAAAATGGTATTGGTGTCGATGTCTCTCAATTTATTTTAGAGTTTTGGATGCTTTACCCTACCTCCCCAGCTGACCACTCAGCATGAGTATCATAGTCTCATAGGTTTTGATTTCGTATTTTAGGTTGACTATTCTCTGCTCGGTAGAGAGTAGATTGATTTGTGATTGGCGGAGATCTAGCGAGTTGATAGTGCCGTATTTGAACATACTTTTTGAGCGTTCAAAATTCTCATTAGCAGTCTTTAGGTTTTGTACTTCTAGCTCCAATATCTCCTTTAGGTCAGAGTAAGATTGGTAATTCGTCATTAGATTCATCTCTATCACAGCACGTATGCTCTGGATGAATATGTCTTGCTTCTCTTGTACTATTTCTGTGTTTTGGTCAGCTATTCTCGTACGGAATCCATCGAATAAATTCCAACTAGCACTGAGAGTAGCATTGTATCCTTGGTTAGAGCTTTCTAATATGAAACCCTTTTCGGATTCTTGTTGGCTATAGTTGTAGCCAGTGCTTAATCTGATGTTTGGATAATAAGCAGCTTCTATTATCTTCTCATCATATTCGGATATCTCACGATTTTTCATAGCTTGTTGTATCGTGCTATTTCGTTCGAAAGCCATTTCCTTCAATTTATTATAGTCAGACAACTCATCTATTTCAATATCTGAGGTAAGGTTGTATTTGGCATCGTTTACCTCACCCATTATATACTTTAAACGGTTAATAGCGGTGTTTCTTTGCACTTTCTGACGTTTTAGATTGGAATTGTCCGTGTTGTAGTCAACCTCTGCTCTTAGGACTTCTGTTCCTGTTGTAGCTCCATACTCATTTGAAGCGTTAAGAAAGTCAAGTCTTTCTTGTGAGAATTTCAGAGTCTCGTCTAATAGCTGAATGCTTTTATCTAACATATTGATTTGATAATATGTATTGAATAGCTCTTGCAACCGAGTCTCAATTTCTAATTGTAGTGATATCTTATTTAGTCTCTCTAGCTCTTCGAATCTATCATACCTAGCAAACATAGCAAACCCATCAAACAAAGTCCACCCAAGAGTAATAGAAGCACCTGTGTTGGTCGCTCTATTGTCATTACCTGGGATAGTCTCTTGTCTCGTTCTTGTTTCTATATCTTCAGCAGAGAAACGATAGCTACCTGCTGCATCGAGCGTTGGCAAAAATCCGGAGTTCCCATAGCTAACATTGTTTTCTGCTATTTGTTGATCTTTTTTGACCATCTGTATATTGTAGTTATTCTGCAAAGTTTTCTCTACTGCCTCTTGTAATGAGAGATTCGATTGCGAGAATAATAATGCTGATGGCATTAGTATCATTAGTATATAAACTATATTTTTAGTCATCGTCTGTTAGGTATTTTTTTATCATTACTTCTTCTATAATAGTTGGTTCTAGGGCTTCCGGTTCAGACCATTGGTTGTTTCTCAGCCAATATGCAGCATTACGTGTTTTACTCAAGTAAATAAGCAATACAGGTAATAATAACAAAATGAAAACAGATGCTACTAACAAACCATAAGCTACTGAAATAGCCATTGGAATCAAAAATTGTGCTTGAATACTAGTCTCTAGAAGTAATGGGAATAGACCCAAAACAGTTGTTACAGTAGTCAACAATATAGGTCTAAACCTTGAAATCCCTGCGTTATAAATCGCATCATTGAACTTCTGACCTTCTTTTAAGTTATCGTTGAAAGCATTTACGAATACAATCGAATCATTCACGATAATACCAATTAGAGCTATTGTGCCATAGAATGACATAACGTTGAAAGACATTCCCTGAATTACGTGTCCCCATACAGCTCCCATCAATCCGAATGGAATCAGTCCAATCACTATTAATGCTTGTAGCGGTGAACGGAATGATAAACTTATCAAGAAGAACATTAGTATGAATGCAAGTGGCAGGATAATTAATCCAGCACTTAGTTTTTCTATTCTCTTCGCTTGACCCGAAGCAGTAGTTTTTACGGTCGGATACTTAGCTAAAATAGGTGCTAATATATCATCGTTTATTTCTGCTATTATCTTAGGTACTTGCGCTTTCGGATCTTTAGTGTCAGCTTCAACTGTTATCTCACGCATACCATCAAGGTGATTTATCTTGATAGAACCACGATCTATTTTGTAGTTTACTAGTTCCGTTAGAGGGTAAGAATTACCTTGTATATCTTTGATACGCATATTATCAAAATTATCTAGAGAAGAACGATAGTCTTCAGTAAACCTCACCCATACTTTTATCTCATCAGCACCACGTTGCAATCTCATTACTTCTTCACCGAAGTAACCTTGTCTTACCTGGCGGGCTATATCTACGGGTGTGAATCCTAATATATATGCTTTTTCTTTTAGCTCTAGTTGTATTTCTCTTAATCCTTGTGGATCATTATCAGTTACATCACGTAGTTCTGTTATAGCTTGTAGTGATTCTTTTAGCTCTTTTTTAGCTTCTTGTAATTCGGACAAATCTCTACCCATAAGTGGAATAGAAATCGGTTTACCAAAGAAACTAGAGCTACCGAATTCGGCTTTGTCTACTTCAGTAAGCGGGCCTACTTTCTCACGTACCATATTTGCTATGGTCAGAGCTGGTATAGTTCGAACTTCTTCGCTTTGTAAGAAAACTTGTATATTCCCAACGTTTGCATTACCAGCTTCAGCTTGTCCCCAACCTGATGGCATAGCAGCTACATTTTTTACAACTCTAATCACTAGACTTTCTTCGGTGTTCTCTGTCTCTTTTAGCTCATCACCGACTGCCCATATTGCTTTTTCAACTCTGTTAAGAACATCCATAGTTTGTGCTTCTCTAGCACCGGATGGGAGCTCTATTTTGATAGTGAAGTTATCAGTATCTATGCTTGGGAAGAAAGTTGTTTTAACTACCCCTCCACCAAATGCACCGATTGTGATTAATAATAAGAAAAGTGAAAGTGCTATCGGCACAGAGCGATGCTTCATAGAAAAAGCAAGTACCCCTTTGTACATTTTATTTCTCGGATAGTTAACTATGCTATCCATTTTCTCACGAATCTTACTTTTTACGAAGTCTTGTTTTAAAGCTTTAGAATGAGCTAAGTGAGTAGGTAATATTACTACTACTTCTAATAAAGAGAAAAGTAATACAAAAATCACAACAAATGACATATCCGAAATTCTTGGGCCAGGAGTATCAATGAAAAAGAATGGTAGGAATGCTACTATTGTTGTCAATACCGCAAAAGTTACCGAAGGCAAAACTTGTAGTGTCCCTCTGATTGCAGCTCTGTATGATTTCTGACCATCTTCGTAGTTTTGGAATATCTGTTCCCCGACGACAATTCCATCATCGACGACTATCCCCACAACTACTATACAACCGAAAAGGGAAATAACATTGATTGTAATACCAAATAAATAGGCCATTAGGAACATTCCCAAAAATGAGAATGGTAGAGACATAGCCACCCAAAATGCCAATCGCCAATTTAGAAAAAGAGCTAAAGATAACACTACTAATAGTGCTCCTAAAGTTCCATTTTCTAATAGTAATTTAATACGTCCACGCAAACTCTCAGTAGCATCATCAATTAATGCAGCTTCTATATTGGGATATTTGCCATTGAAATTTTCTTGGTATTCTTTTGCAGCATCTGCTATATCTAGTGCATTTTCGCCATAGATTTTACTAACTGATATTATAACAGCTGGTTTCCCATTCACAAATGAGCGTTGAGGGTCTTCGGCGAATCTGTCTTCAACTACTGCTATATCCTGCAATCTGATAATAGAACCATCACGATTAGTGCGGACTACTACATCTTGCAAATCATCGGCGTAGTAATTCTTACCTTCGTAACGAATCAGTAACTCTTCATTATCTGTCTTTATCTTACCAGCGGATAGATCTCTGTTCTTAGAACTAATAGCATTCACCACCTCTGGGAATGTTAGCTGATACCGACGCATAGTCTCTTCGTCAAGTGCTACATTTATCTCAGTAGCAGGAAACCCAGATATAGATACTTGCGAAATAGAAGGAATATCACGCAGATCGTCTTCTACTTCCTGTGCCGTTTTCTTGAGTGTAGCTAAATCCACGTCGCCAAATATAGCGAAGCTATAAGTGAACTCAATAGCTGGCCTTTTGGATACTACTGGTGGCTCCATTCCTGCTGGGAACGAATTCACCCTATCCACAGCATTTCGGACATCTATCAACACTTCGTCGGTGTTATATTCCTCAAGCACTTCTACAGTAATAGAGCCAGCATTCTCTTGCGAAGTGGATAGATAAGTATCTACACCTTGCACACCCTTTAGATTGTCTTCAATCTTCTGGATTATACCGTTTTCTATTTCTTCGGGAGATGCCCCTGGGTAAATAACGCTTATGTTTATATTCTTGCTTTCACGTTCTGGGAAGAACGAAGATTTCATATTCAATAAAGCAAGCACACCAAAGAGCATGACTAATATCAGAATAGTATTAGACCAAGTAGGGTATTTTATAAAATATCTTATGAATGCTTTCATTTACTAGCTTTCTTTTCTTTGCAATTTGGTACCCAATTTCACATTGGCTAATGATTCTACTATTACTGTTTTGCCTGCCTCTAATCCACGTATATAAGCAAAGTTTTTACCTACATAAACTAATTCAATATCAGCTTTTGCTAACTTGCCATCTTCCATAGTATATACTTCACGGTTGTCTATGAGTGCTTCTCTAGGTATCTTATAAACGTTGGCTACTTTGTTGCCTTCTACTTTTCCGTTGACGTACATACCATCTTTGAAATCGTTGCTACTAACTTGCACGAATACGTTAACAGACTGTGTAGTAGGGTCTATACGGTCAGAGATTCTTACTACTCTACCTTGGTATTTCTTTTCATTATGAATCACATCTACGGTAGAACCGGTTTTGATATAGTTCAAATCCTCTGCACGAACAGAAAAGCTAACCTCGTATAAACCACGCCCAGAGAACTCACCTATCTTAGCCGCTGGTCTAACCAAAGCACCAGGCTCTATCATACTCATAGTAACCGTCCCATTGAAAGGAGCAATGATTTCGAATTTGCTTAATCGTACTTCTTGATTTTTGATATTATAATATTGGCTGTATATCTTGCGAACAGTCAGGAAATATTTCTCTTTGTCGCTACTTGGTTTTGGGAACTCTTTTACGTTTTTCTCAATATCAAAACTACTCAGGTAACTATTCCATTTCTCGAAAGATTGTGGGAAGTCAACTTTGAAATCCGCCATTAGCGATGCTATAGAATTCATCAGTTCACTTTTCTGAGTTTTGAGGGTGAACTCAGATTCTCTCTTATCAACAGATAGCATAACCTCACCTTTCGAAAAGCTAATACCCTCACGGAATGGCTTACCAGTGGGGTCATATATACCCTGCACTTCAGAGTAGATATCTATTTTATCTTTCGCTCTCACAATTCCAGTAGCACTTATAGTGACTTGATATTCATCATATTGGACTTTGTCCATCTTAGCATATCGCACTGTTTCTAGCTTTTTAGGAGGAGTTGGTTTAGGTTTATTGTCTATCATAATTTTTGCAATGGCTGCACCAACGACTATGATAACTACTGAGATTATTAAAACAACGTGGTTCTTTTTCATATTTGCATTCGTTTGTAAAAAACTATTCGAGTTAGACTAATAGCTACAAAATTAATTTTATTTGGCGAGATATAATAATCATATAAATTCTATTGAATATTAAAGTTGTCTGAAGTACTCGAAGACAACGATTTACAAGTACACTTCGAGTAGCCTCAGTGAACTTGATTTGTCATTCTGATAACGCTGAAAGCGATAGAAGAATCTAGGGAAAAGCAAAAATAGCCACATAGTGGCTAAATATCTGTAGTTAGGATTGAATTGAATACGCTCAAAAGCCACAGAGTGGCGATATAAAACCCATACGGGGCTTTTCTTCTTTGTAATTAATCCAATTTCTACAGATATTATACCTCTACGAGGCATACAAAATTCCCCCCTATTCCAAAAAAATTCATTAAATTGTATAAATACCATTTTCTCCAAACAGGTGATTAAAGAAATATGATATATATTAAATCCATTTATTGGCTTATAGTTTTGACTAGTGCTGATGTCATCTCAATTTGGCTCTTTGTGCTATTATTTGACCCAGACAAAAGCTCAGCATTATTGTTAGTACTGTTTTTGATTCCTGTTACTTTCCTTTTTAATTTAGTAGTAGGTGGTGTATTATTATATAAGAAGAAAAGAATCGGTTTACTTTTTATTATAAATTCACTTATAGCATCTGTTCTTATGTGGTATATATATATTGATGGAATGGAAAGAAATGATAAAAAACGTTTTGACAGATGGGAATTCAATACAAATAATAAAATATATGAAATTGAGATTGTTAAAGAGAAAAATGAATTTTATATAAAAGAAGATGACCGAGGATTTTACTCAATTATATATTCAGGAAAATGCTACTCAGATAATAATAACATCTTTTTAAAAGCTGATTCAGCTGAAATGAGAATAGTTGAAGGTAAATTAATTGGATTCGGCAATTATAAGGATACAATTGAGCTATTTAAAAGATAGTAAAGCTTCTCTCTGGCACTATACGAGCAATTCGACTATGTAGAACGCGGTGAGACTGATATAATAGGAGAAGGTGGGATTTTTATTTTAATATTGTGAGAAGGGTTGCAAATCTCAGAAATAACATTAATAATCCGAATGTTTCTACTATAAAATCTATGGTTTAGATCTATTTTCTATATTCTGGATTCTCAAAGTTCCATTTATTGCCACTGTCCCATTTCTCACGAGAGTTCCCGTAATTAGGATAGCCACCATTGTCTTTGAGCAATTTAGCCAAATGAAGTAAATTATATGTCATAAAAGTAGTGTTCCGATTGGTGAAATCACTGCTCTGTGCATTCGACTCCTCATCGAGGTAACTAGGCCCTGGTCCAACTTCACCTACCCACCCACTATCCGCTTGTGGAGGTATGCTGTATCCAAGATGTTGCAGGGAATAGAGCATATTCATAGCACAGTGCTTAACTCCGTCTTCGTTGCCAGTTATTATACAGCCGCCAACTTTATCGTAATACAGATACTGACCCTTTTCGTTTAGTTTACCACTCATACCGTACAGGCGTTCTATCAATTTTGATGCCTCCGAAGACTTTTCTCCAAGCCAAATAGGTGTACCTATGACTAGTATATCTGCGTCAAATATGCGCTCAAAAAGCTTTGGCCATTCATCAGTTTCATAACCATACTCTGTCATATCGGGATAAACACCAGGTGCTATTTCGTGATCGACAAATCTGATACTTTCTACCTGAACCCCCTCTTTTTCCATAATCTTTTTTGAAACCAGCATTAACCCTTCGGTGTGGCTTTGTCTTGGGGATTTCTTGAGAGTACAATTAACATAAACAGCTTTTAATGAGGAGAAATCGGGCTTCGACATAATAATTACCTATAAATAGTTCAATTTTATTAGATACACGTGAGATTAGTTAACTAATTGTGACTGAATGTAATTGACATAGAGTGACCTAGGCGAGCATGGAATAGCATGTCATATTGAATAAACAATTCAACTACATAGAGCGTGGTGAGATAGATATCAAAGGCAAAGGCAAGATGAAGACTTTCTTCATGGGGAGTAAAAACAATGTCATCCTATGTTTGTAAAGTCCAATAATATTAGAAATAATAATTAACTTGAGAACTTTATAAACGAAGAAAAGAAAGGAGAAAGAGTAAGACTGTAGGATGTCATTTGTCATAGAAGACCGTTCAGAATGCTAGTCCCT
>JAGXGG010000030.1 GCA_024636855.1 Ignavibacteriota bacterium
CGTGGTCACAATTTCAATTTCAGCGACCTTATAGTAACATCTGATGCTGAGATAGCATTACGTGGAGCATTTGATGGTGGTAATGGAATTATTACTATTATCGGAACAGGTTCAATTGCACTAGGTAATCCAAACGGAGATGATTTGGTTCGTTGTGGTGGCTGGGGTATAGAGCTAGATGATGAAGGTAGTGGAGCTTGGATAGGACGTGAAGGTCTAACTGCTGTAGTACGTGCTATAGACGGTAGAGGAAAGAAAACTGCGCTAACAGATATTATAGCTAATGCTTATCCTAGCATTAACATAGAACAACCAAGAACAATAGTAAAAGCATATAGTGAAGGTGCTTTCCAATATCATTCGCTATCACCTTTCGTTATGCAGTGTGCCGTCGATGGTGACCCAATTTGCTTGGATATAATTGATAGATCTGCAACTCATTTACTTGAATTGCCTCTGGCACTTGTACCTAGCTTCAAAGAAAAACAAGTTGAAGTTGCTTTGATGGGCGGAATCGTAGAGAATGACACACTATTAGCAGACAAATTAAAAGAAAAAATCAGCAAGAATAAATCATTAAAATTAGTAGATGCTAGATCAACTGCATTAATCGGTGCTTTGGCTATGGGGTCTGAGTTAATCGCGGAAATGAATTAATTTTTATTCTGATCTTTATTTTCTTGATTACGCAACCAGCTTCTTACGCTAGTTGCTAGCTTACCTCGAGGTGAGATTTCTAGAAATTTTTCTAGATCTACTTTCGCTTTAGCATTTTGCTTATTAGCTTTGTATATCAATCCTCTATTGAGCAAAGCATGAGGAGAGCTAGGTTCTATCTCTAAAGCTAGTGTATAGTCTTCTAATGCCTTTTTATCGTAGTCTAATTTTTTATATACGTTTCCTCGTCCTATGTATGCACTAATATATCTCTGATTAAGCGATATAGCCTTTGTATAGTCTTTTATTGCTTCTTTTAGATAACCCTTGCCCGCTTTGCAATTCGCTCTACCAGTGTATGCGTTGGCGATACTACCGTCTCTAGCTATAACTTCATTGTATGCCTTTAGTCCGTTTAGATAATCTTTGAGTGCAGTATATACGTTACCTTGATTATTGTAATATACGGCATTATCAGGGTCTAGATTTATCGCTTTACCAAAATCAGCCAAAGCCTTATCATTTTCCTTAAAACTAAAGTATAAAAGTCCGCGCGTATTGTATGCATCTGGGTCCGAGCTATTGTACTCGACTAATTTATTTACATCTTCCAAAGCTCGTTCTTTTTCATTGAATCTAGCTAATAGAATCGCTCTCGATTTTAAAGTATCAGCATCTTCAGGTCTTAATCTTAGCACGGCCGAATAGTCTTTTACTGCATTAAGAAAATCTCCTTCAGCTATATAGCAAGCAGCTCTTTTGCGGAGTGCTTCCATATTCTCATGGTCTATTTTTATAGCGCGCGAATAATCTAAATTAGCTTCTTCATTACTACCTGCTTTGAAAAATAGATCACCCCTTATTATATAAGCTTCAGTTATTCCATTATTATGAGATAATGCTTCATTTATCATCTGCAAAGCTTCGACAAAATTATTTTCAGCAGCATATATTTTCGCTTTTGCTAGATAAGCAAAAGAAAATGAAGAGTTTAGTTTGATAGATTCATTGTATAGTTTTAACGCACTTTGATGTTCACCATTTTTGAAATATAGATTACCTTTTTTGAAATATACAAAAGAGAATGTTGGGTTCATCTTTATACACTGGTTGTAATCTTCCATTGCAGCAGAGAGATTATCAAGCTCATAGAAGCAATTCCCTCTTTTGTAAAAATAGAGTGAATTTTTATCATAAAGTGAGATAGCAGTATTGAAACATTCGAGTGCATTGGAGAAATTTTCGGTCTTATAGAAGTTTTCTCCCTTTTCAGCCCAACTTTCGGCTTCATTTATTTCGTTTTTCTTTGTCATTTTGCGATATTATACTTTATTAGCAGCAAAAAAAATAAATTCTATATTACAATCGGCAATATCATTAAAGATATTTAAAATAATCGGATAAATCAATGGAAAAAAGTGTTCTTGTACCAATTGCTCACGGAAGTGAAGAATTAGAAACAGTAACTATAATCGATTTACTAAGGCGCGCAGATATAAAAGTAACTGTAGCTGGTGAAAATGATATGGTCACTTTTTCTCGTGGGGTGAAGATTATACCCGATATACTTCTTGCTGAAGTGCCCGAATATGAAAACTTTGGGGCTATTATATTACCTGGTGGTGGCCAAGGTGTAGATAATTTTATAGAAGATGATCATCTATTAAAGATAGTAAAGTATAATATTCGAAAAAATAACCTGATTTGCGCTATATGTGCAGCACCACTATTTTTAACTCATCATAATTTAATAGATGAATCAGTTATGATAACTTCATTCCCAGAAGTGAGAGAGGAATTGAACCACAAGAATTATTCGGAAGATGACGTGGTAGTTAGTAGCAATTATATAACTAGCCGAGGGGCTGGTACAGCAATTGATTTTACTTTGAGAATTATAGGAACTATGACCAACTTAGAAACAGCGCAAAGAGTAGCAAAGGAAATTTGCTATAAATATTGAAATACTTTTTAAAAATATTAATAGCAGCCTTGCTCATTTGTTCTTCCGCTGACTCAGCAGAGAAGAAAGGAACCGCATTAGTTCTAAGTGGAGGTGGAGCAAGAGGAATAGCACAAATCGGTGTTCTACGTGAGTTAGAAAGGCAAAACGTACAAATTGACTATATAGTTGGAACTAGCATAGGTGCAGTGATAGGTGGGTTATATGCTACAGGATATACTCCAGATGAGATAGAGATTATGATGGTTAGTGCAGATTGGGATGACTTGTTAGCAGCTTCCAATTTCTATAATCGTAATAAGATGTTCATAGATCAAAAGAAATACTATGACCGTAAGTTGATTAATCTGCGTTTTGATGATTATAAATTTCAGATGCCACAAGCCATAAGTAATGGATATAGATTTTCTGAATTTTTACAAGAAAAAATATTAAAGTCTGAATATGCATTTGTAAGTGATTTTGATAGTTTGAAAATCCCATTTAGAGCTATCTCTTTGGATATAGTAAAGGGTAAGCCCTATATATTCAGAGATGGGGATCTAATGACAGCTATGCGGGCGAGTACTACTGTACCCCTTAGATTTACACCTGTTGAGCTCGACTCGATGATACTAATTGATGGAGGGCCAGTTGCAAATATACCTTTCGAGCAAACCATACAAGAATTTAACCCCGAACATATAATTGTAGTAAATACTACTTCAGATATTTTTACATATAAAGATTTGCATAATCCTGTGAATATAGCTGATCAAGTTGTTAGTGTTATTATGCAGTCAAATGAAGATATGGCGAAAGAAAAAAGTGATTTTTACATAGAGCCAAATCTCAGTGGTATTTTTAACTCAGATTTTATAGGATTAGATACTATTATAGAAAAAGGTGAACAAGCAGCTAGTATTATTGACTTTAGCAGTATTGCAGGATTTATAAAAATCGATTATTATTCAGCTCCTTATAATTTAATCCTAAATGATATAACAATAATAGGTAATGATAGAACTGATAAGATGCTAATATTATCCGAATTGAGTATCAATAAGGGTGAGATAATTACCACTAAAGATTTATTTAACCTATGGCAAAGCATATATTCGACTGAGCTTTTTTCTCAAGTTAGAGTTATACCTAAGTTAATAGATGGAAAAATGTTAGATATAGTAATTGAAGTCAAGGAAAAAGGTACTCAACTAATTCTATTGGGTGCAAGGATTGACAATGAGAGAAACACTCAAGTAGAACTCGATTTGATTAGTGAGAATTTTTTGAATACTGGTACTAGGTCTTTATTGGGCATAGCCGCAGGTGCTCGTAACCAGAAGTTAATTCTGTCTATTTCAAACCCTAAAGTTCTAAACTTACCTATAAATTTCAATTTGACAGCTTATTATAACAATGTACTTTACCGTACATACAGTCCAGAATCACTAACTAATAACAATTACAACCGTATCCAAAATGGTCAATATAAGGTAGAGAATTATGGATTTAATGTAGCTACGGGTACTAACTTTGATAAGTCGGGTAAGATAAACTTCGGTTTTCAGCTAGAACAGCAAAGAGCATATAACCTAGAATCGGAACCCAATGAATACAAAAACGTATCTACTTTCTTTATTCGCACGTTAATAGATAGTAAAAACAAGTCCAATTTTGCTAGTCAAGGTACGTTAATAGATTTGAATTTCGAATCAAATTTGCTTTCTTTAGAAAATGATGTTAATTTTTCTAAATTGGAATTTGTATTAGACGCTTACGTTACTCCAATTAGTGATTTTACTATTAATCCGTTTATCATGTTCGGATTAGGTGATAAAACAACTCCTTTAGCTGAGTTTTGGGGTTTGGGTGGTCAAGATATGTTCTATGGTATGCGAGAATATGAGCGAATAGGAAGGCAGATATTAGTATCATCATTAGAGTTCAGATATAAGCTACCATTTGAGATATTCTTCGACACTTATGCTTCATTTAGATATGACGTAGGTGGAGTTTGGAGCGTACCAGAACAAATAAAATTCTCGAATTTGAGACAAGGTATTGGTGGCAGTTTATCGTTTGATACACCCGTAGGCCCGGCCAGTTTTTCTTTAGGAAATAGTTTCTATTTTCTGAATAATCCAGATAGGGTTATCTTTGGACCTTTATTGGGATATTTTGCGATAGGTATTAATTTATAAAAAAGAGATAATAGTTATGAAGAACTTGAATTACAAAGTAATATTACTAATAGTGCTCACCTCTGTTGTGCTAGCATTTGCTTATAACTATAGTGATATAAGCACTAAAGGGCTATCATATCTAACAGACAAAGGTCCTGCAATATCTGACTCTCTACTCGAAGTCGGATTGAATAACAAAACAGATGCTAGCTCAAAGTTAGAAGGCGGAACAATAACTTACGAGCAAATAAAAGCTCGAGTTGATAATCCTGATTTTATAATTATTGATGCCCGAAGCCCAGAAGATTATGCAAAAGGGAAAATAGGAGAAGCTATTAATATATTCCCTTACGGTGACGAATCGAAGTATTTTGAACAGGTTTATACTCTACCTAGAGACAAGAAATTTTTGATTTACTGTACTGGTGGAGATTGTGATTTGTCTCATCATCTAGCCGAAGATATGAAAACTGCTGGATTTGAGAATATGTTCATATACGTTGGCGGTTGGGAAGAGTGGGTAACCAAATAAATGGATAATAGTACTATACATAGTGACAAATTACTAGAGAAAAAGTTCGGTATAATCGGGACAGCTGAACCCATGCGCAAAGCAAAAAAGCTATTGCTCAAGGCAGCGCCGACAGAGTTGTCAGTTCTGATAACAGGTGAGACTGGCACCGGTAAAGATGTATTTGCCAAAGCTATTCACGGATTGAGTAAGCGTAGAGGTAATAATTTCGTCAGTGTGAACTGCGGTGCTATACCAGAAACTCTACTCGAATCTGAACTATTTGGTCATGAAAAAGGAGCTTTTACTAGCGCCGTTGACCAAAGAATAGGCTACTTCGAGACTGCTGACAATGGTACTATATTCCTAGATGAGATAGGCGAGATGCCTGTAGAAACTCAAGTAAAACTACTGCGAGTATTAGAGTCTGGTGAGTTTTCTAGGCTTGGTTCATCAGATAATCGCAAAGTAGATGTACGAGTAATTGCTGCCACTAACCGCGAGTTAGAAGAGAGAGTAGAACAAAAGCAATTCAGACAAGATTTGTATTTTAGATTGAGATCTGTTCATATACAGCTACCCTCACTTAGAGAGCACCCAGAGGACATAGAGCCACTTTTCTACTATTTTGCAAACAGAACAGCTAATAATATTGGTCTCGATTTTAAAGGTATCAGCATAGAAGCACTCGAAATACTAAAGAGCCAACCTTGGGATGGGAATGTTCGAGAGCTAAAAAACCTAATAGAGACTATGCTTACTCTTGAAGCAAAAGAATTCATAGAAGCAGAGAATGTAACTAAATATATAAGACCGTCGCTCCCACGTCACACTAAGCCGAGACAAACGGCGCTAGTGACTACTACTCATACGGGTGATGACAACCCAAACTTAGAGCTAGGAATTATATTCCGTACACTGCTTGAGATAAAAAATGATATTCAAGACCTAAAACGAGAAGTTCATTTCAATACTCTAAAACTTGAGGAAGTAGTCGCTAATCAAAACGAAATAATGATTCAGACTGCCGACGAAGTAATAGAAAATGATGAAATGCTCGAAGGATTCGATACTCTAAACCTAGCAAATATAGAAAAACGACTAATCGTTTTCTCACTCAACCGATTCGAGGGTAATCGCCGCTTAGCTGCCAAAGAGCTAGGTATAAGTGAGCGTACTCTCTACCGCAAACTAAAGCAATATGATTTGGATTGATAATAAGTAAGCCTATAGCTACTAAATTAAGATTCTTGTATTAAAAATAAATTTGATAATTTGGGTTTATTATCTTTTCAATTGAGGTTTTCAAATGCAAAAAATACTTCTATTCCTATCAGGGATTGGCTTCATATTCCCCAATATATTTACTATCAAAGAAAGCATAGAATTCGGCAATATACTTTTCTGGACCGACCCTTCTAGAACATTCGAGGCAATATATGCGAATAATATAGTAACAGGATTTACTCTTGATTTATTCCTAATGGTTGTTGTCTTTTTTACTTGGTCTAATTACGAAGCAAAGCGATTAGGAATACAGAATATATACACTCTATGGGTTTTGACTTTGCTCTTTGGAGCAGCTGGGCCTTTCCCATTATTCTTATATATGAGAAACAAAAGAATAACTGAATTGCAATTGGTTGGGGAGTAATGAATATTCTATTCTTTCTAAAAATCCTTTTTCATTGATATTCTATTGATGAAGTAAACCGGTACAACGGTCCATATCAGTAGTGCGGATAGAGATAATGCAAACCCAAATGAGCTACCAAAGAATTTGTTGAATACAGCTCCAGTATAGCCAAGTAGGGCAGAGATATCTAGTTTTAGCATCAGCAATACTCTAGATAAATCAATAGGATTAAGGAATGTCATCACTAATGATATTTTCTCTAGTGGGTAGTTATCAAGCATAGATAATATAAATAGCTGCATACCATCATATACCAGAGCTAGAAGTAGCCAAGTCAGTATAGACAGACCAAAGCCCTTGATTTTGTTATCAGTTATTAGTGATATAAGAAATGATAATGCCGAGAAAATGAAAGTAAGAAATACACCCACAAAAAGTAAAATCGAAAGCACAGTGTAATCAACTGAGTAAGTAAATGAGTGAATAACAAATGGAATAAGAACTCCCAAAAAATAACCGATAGATAGTGAAAGAGTCATACCTAAATACTGCCCGATGAATATGTCTCGACGTTTCAAAGGTTGTGCTAATAGTAGTTCTGTGAACTCACGAGAATTATAGAAATTCACTGTTCCGAATACTGTAGCTATTAGTGGGCATAGTATAACTACTACATTTAGCAATCCTACTATAGTTTTAGCCTCATCACCTGTTATATATAGCAATCCTTGAGTTATCATCAAGAAGAATAGGAAATAAATCAGTGTCCATTTGCTACGTAGCAAATCATAAAAACTATACTTTAATATTTTCAGCATTTTTGTGTTCCAGTAAATGTGCAATCGACTTTTCTAAGTTATCTTCACCTGCAAATTCCTTTATATCAGGTATAGTACCTCGGAAGTAAACTTTTCCTTCTAAAAGGAATAATATTTCATCAGATAAATCTTCGACCAAACTCATTATGTGAGTTGTTATTAATATATTTTTACCCTTGTCTCTTTCTTCTAGTATTAGTTCTTTTAGTCTTACTAATGCAATAGGGTCTAGCCCAGTAGATGGCTCATCGAGCACTATCACTGGATTATCGTACATCATAGCAAGTAATATGTTCACTTTCTGCTTTGTACCGCCAGAAAGGTGCTTTATCTTCTTTCCTAAGTGAGATTCCAAAGCGAAAAGGTCTATTAGTCTTTTCTCATTTGGAGTGCCACCTCTGATGTCTTTGATTAGGTTGATTAATTCAGTTACTGTTAGGTTCTCTGGGAACCGGGCTATTTGTGGTAAATAGCTAATGTCATTTTTATATTGCCATTCTTTCTTTATTGGCTTTCCATCAAATAGTATTTCACCCTTATCTGGATATACCATTCCTAATAGCATTTTGATAAGAGTAGTTTTACCAGAACCATTAGGTCCTAGTATAGCTGTGATACCCCCACCACTTACTTCAGCACTAACACCCGTTAGTACTTCTAACTTTCCGAATGCTTTATATATGTTTTGAAATTGTATCATTATCTATTTGTTTTACTAATGGTTGCAAATCTTTCAAGTTTTCTGGAGTTAATACAGGAACTATATTTTCTATAAAGTTTAGCAATTCAATGAAAAAACTTCTTAGCAAGATAATAGCTTCTGGGGTATAACCCAACACTTGCGAGAAAAATTTTACAGGTCTATGCGGAACATCGCCTATACCATCTTTGTCTAGATCGTAGCCTGTATAATCGCTCCAGTAATTCTTCTCGTAAACATTGTAGTTTTTCGCATTCTGATTAGTAGATACATTGAATGTATTTCTTATGAAGTTATTATGGCTTATTGTGTCTTGCTCGGAGCTACCCATCATCTGCATTGCCCATCCGTTTTGTACGAAATCATTATGTACTATATTGATTCTGATAGCACTTTCGCCGTAAATTCCTTTCGTATTTCCTTTGAAGAGGTTGTAATGTATTTTGCTGTCCTTTATTTCTTTTAGCAGCAAACCATAAGACGATTGCCCCCAGTTATTAAGGAACTGGTTTTTATACATCTCTATATGATGCGAATACATAACTGCAACACCAGCACCATTCTCTTCGAATATATTGTTCTTGTATTTATTATTATCGCTGAACATAAAGTGCAGACCATAACGTAGGTTTCTGTAACTATGATTGTTCTTGATTATAGAGTTATCACAGAATTCAAAGTATAACCCATCTCTGTGCCCTTCTACGTAATTGTTCTTGATTAATAGTTTTTTGCTAGACCATGCGTGAATAGCATTTGCACTATTCATCTCTTTTTTATTATTACTGATTAATCTATTGTCTATGATTTTAGTACCAGTAGATTTGGCTATGTATATACCAAAGAAAGTATTAGTGAATCTATTGTTGATGATAGATATGTAGTTACCACCTTGTATATTAATAGCTGCTCTATCTTCTATGAAACTTCGTTTAACTTCCATAAACTCAAGCCCAGTTATAGTCACTGAATCTCCAATAATATGGAATATTTTTTCACCACCTTTAGCTACTATTTTCGGGAAATTTTCCCCGATTATAGTCAGTGGTTTGTCTATCTCAATTAGTGATTCTGTATAGACACCAGATTTGATAATAATAGTATCTCCCCTCTCGCTCATATCGACAGCGTTACTGACCTTACCAATATGACAATCACTGCAAACAATATGCGTATCTGCCAACATAGGAAAGGAGAGTACTATTGATAATATAATGATTATACTTTTCAATTGAATTTAGTCATTAGTTCATTCCATCCATATAGTACACCGTCCCAATCTTTTTGTAGCTCTTCAGCATTAGACTTTTCTTTGAAAGCAGCCAAATTAGCACCCATAGGGCTTTGGATTTTTTCACTAACTAAGAAAGTAGCATCGGCAACTGGAATAAAGATTCTGGGTTTAGTCATATCTATAACGTAGTAATTATCGACATCTTCAGCAGTGAAGTTCTCACTTCTATTTACATCACGCACCATACACTCTATAGAGCAGTATTTTTGTGCTTTACCTGTCGTCAATACTAATTCTGAGGCAAATCTATCATCAGAGATTGACATAGTACAGAAGTAACAATTCTCTGCACCATAATCTATATCTTGCGGCTCAGTAGAGCACGCAGCTAATAGCAATAATAGAGGCAAAAAATTAAGCAGCTTTTTCATCTTTAATCTCTTTCTTTTCTTTACTCATAAAAAATGCTAGTCCTGAAAATAATATTGAACCACCTAAGAATAGGGAACCCAATGCAGGATAGGATATTGCTCTAAAGTTTAGCAAATATTCTGAACCGAACAATGGAGGTTGATACACCATACCAGGGACTTTTATTGGAGCTCGAGGGTCTAGATTATGACCGTAGTCATACTCCCACATATAGAAATCATATACTCCTAATATACCGAGTATAATCAAAATAATTGCCCATATTATAAATGTCTTTCTATTTCCAAACAATCCAAACAAAACTCCAAGTGCACTCATTAAGATTATAACATAAGGAAAATATTGCAATTCGGGTATTGAATCAGGTTCTATTTTCTGCATACCAATATAGTGATTAAGTATATTCATATTTTGAAGTGTTGATTCCGTATCACCTGTTATCTGGTTAACCCAGATATACATATTGATACCTTCGGGGAATTGTGGTGCTTCTAGTGTTATACTCCATAGAGGGAACATAAAAACTAATAGAAGCATCAGAGAGCCGATTATCATTACTATTCTTGACGATTTCTTTTTCATTACCTAACCTAAACTTTTTAAAAAGACGCCCCGTATTTCAGGGGCGTTTATCTATCTATTATTATTTACCTTGTGTCTCGTTTTCCCCTAATCCCCAACTCAACTTAACGTTGGCATTAGCTGGGTGGACTCGAACGTATCCTTGCATCTCTTGGTGGAGAGCAGAACAGAAGTCAGTACAGTACATAGGGAACATACCAACAGATTTTGGAATCCATTTCAGTGTTTCAGTTTGTCCCGGCATTACTAATAGCTCAGCATTATTTGCACCTTTTATTGCAAATCCATGCGGCACATCCCAATCTTGCTCTAAGTTTGTCAAGTGGAAGTAAACAACATCACCTAGTTTCACACCTTCTATCCAATCTGGAGAAAAGTGAGAACGTATAGTAGTCAAATAAACATGAACTTCATTGCCTTTTCTTTCTACTCTTGTATCTTTCTCATTTTTAACAGCATATGGGTGCTTGTTGTCATCTAGCTTATAGTATTTCAAAGATTTATCTTTGATTACGTCTGCAGCTATAGCTTGTGCATAGTGTGGCTCACCGATAGTAGGGAAATCTAATAATAGTTCCATCTTATCGCCAGATATATCATATAGCTGTGCTGAGTGAGCTAGTTCTGGACCAGTTGGTAAGTATCTATCTTTAGTTATCTTGTTCAAAGATACTAAGTATTTACCCCAAGGCTTACGTGAATCACCACCCGGTATCATCAAGTGACCTACAGAATAGTAAGAAGGAATTCTATCTACTATTTCCCAAGTTCCTAACTTCCATTTTACAACTTCTGAAGAGATAAAGAATGTAGTATAAGCAAAACCTTTACCGTCAAACTCAGTATGTAACGGACCCAATCCTGGTTTCTCAACTACACCAGCTACAACTTGGTCGTATTTTAGTACAGGAATACCGTCTATTTCTTTTTCGAAAGCTTTAGCTTCGATTGCTTTTATCATTTTAGAGTAAGAGTGAACTGTCAAGTCTGCAGATAGTTTACCATTACCAACTATATATTCACCAGAAGGATCTACGTCAACACCGTGTGGTGATTTGGGAGTAGGTAAGTAATACACTAAACCAGGACATTCTGAAGGAATAAGTACTCTAGTACTAGTCATTTTTTTGCTAGTTGCCATGTGAGTATGATCACTATATTCATTATTCAGATAGTTTGAAGGCATTGTATGAAATTTACCAGCTTTGATATATTCTTGAGCTTTTTTCCAGTTAACTGCAGCAATAAAATCTTTGTCATTTTGAGAAGCATTTACTTCTTTCATTGTGCTTGCTTTTTCAGTATTGTATGTAGTAAAGAAAGTCCAGCCGTGTGATGGGCCTTTACCAGAGTGAGCTAAATCATAATCAAAACCTGGCATTAAGATCTGGAAGTCTATTTCCATATCACCTACTTCATCTGGAGAAACACTTACGAAAGTAAGCATACCTTGGAATTTCTCTGCGTATTCTTTTACTGAAACATCAGTTTCAGTAATAGGAATACTGAATCGAGTACCAGCTACCAAATACTCAGAGTTTTCTGTAGTAAATGGAGATGAGTGATTACCAGCACTATTAGGTATTTCGATAATCTCTGTAGTTTCGAAAGTTCTCAAATCAATTTTAGCAATACGTGGTGTATTGTTACCATTGATAAAGAGGAATCTACCATCAGGTACACCGTCTGTTTGTGATAATTCAGGATGGTGAGAATCATCCCATGGTACGAAACCGTGGCTAGTTTCTAGCATTGGTTTTGTTTCTTCATTATATCCGTATCCTTTCTCACCATCTTGTGAGAATACTGGGATAACTTTGAACAAACGACCAGATGGTAAACCATATACTGATACTTGCCCACTAAATCCACCAGATAAGAAAGCATAAAATTCATCATGCTCACCTGGTGCTACATATACTTTCTCTGCAGCATTCGAGCCAATCATACCGGCTTTACTTCCCTTACCGCCGTCGCTATCGCATCCTGTTAGTACTATAGAAAGTGCTAAAGCTAGGATTAAAAATAATTTGGTTTTCATAACTTAACTCCTAAAAAATAATAAAAGTGATTTAATTTACTTGCTATCTACTTGTCTGAAGTATTCAACTATTTTTCTAGCTTGATCTTCAGTTATGTTTTGGTTAGCCATAGGGGCTAAAAATTCTGCTAATAACTCTTTTGCAACAGGGTCTTCTTTAACCATTTGCTCAGGATTCATTATCATATTCATAATCCATTCTGGTTTACGTCTTTCTGTTACTCCAGCTAATGCAGGACCTACAAACTTTGCATCAATTTTATGACAAGCAGTACAATTCTTAGCGAATATATCTTCACCTTCTTTTGCCATTGCTGCATCAAGAGCACCTATTGTTACACTCTTTATAGGGCCAACTCCTAATCCGTCATTACCCACAGACTCACCTGATGCTACTGCTTCCGTTTCATTTGATGCATTTTTCTCTAATTGCGCATCACCTGCTTCTCCGCATGCTACCAACATAAATAGTGATATTGCGAAAAGTGCCATTGTTTTAATCATTATTAACTCCAATAAAATTATTTTGAAAATATTTGTTTTTATCTTTTATATAAAAATTTTCTAATAGACTTGTAACTGCATAAGCTAACATTACAAATGCTTTGATTACTTCTATTATTATAATTGCTATATGAGTACCTAACCCATAGAGTTCGTTTGCTCCATTCATTATAGATGAATATAGTATTGCAATCTCTAGAGTAAATAGTACTAATAGTGCTAAATTCTCTAAATTTATTATCCCATATTCTCTATTAACAACTAATTTTGCGAAGAACAATATCAGTTGGATAGTTATAAATATCCCGAACAATTCAACCCTAAGATTCTCTATGAAAACTATGTTATCTTTGAAAATGTCTAAATCGATGCTCATAGAAAATATCATATAACTGGCTATAATTCCTATCATCACAAAGTAGATGGCCGCATTTTTTATTCTATATAATTGTTCTTTTTGCATTTCTAATTATCAGTGAATTATTTCTTTTTATTCTTGTTGAACTCTAGTATATCTAACTGGCTAAGTGTTCTAAGTCTTAGACCAGCGTCTCCTACGTTCGATGCTAATTTCTCAAGATCTTCTGTTTCAAATAGTGTTCTTAATAATACTGTGTGCTTAGCCCATTTTTCGTGGAGTGGGCAAGGAGTTGCTGTACCACAACCATGTAATCCCAAAGCACATGCTTCAAATAATTCTAAACCATCTATTGCTGCTACTATTTCAATCAGTTTTATTTCTCTCGCTGGTCTGCTGAATTTCACTCCGCCCTTAGGACCTCTGTGTGATAGTAGCAATCCCTCTTGGGTCAACTGTTGCAATATTTTAGTAAGGAAATGAGCAGATAAATTTAACTCTTCCGCTATATCTTTTATAGACAGATAATCCCTTTCGCCTTTTATGGCCATTAGTATCGCTGCTCTTATTCCGTACACACATGATTTAGATAATAACGCCATTTAAAACCTTTTTAAAAAGTATTGAGGACTCTTTTATCCTAAACTAATGATTAGGAATATATCTTCCAAATTATTTTTCAACTTTTTTAATAAAATACTATTACCACTATATAGATTAATTTGTTTAATACTCATAAATATAATAAGTTATATAGAATAATACTACGAGAATTAATTAAATAAATTAATACTTAATTAGTTCATATTTCTTAATCCGCTAATAATAATATAAATATAGAGATAGTCACATATATGATTTTTATAGAAAACGAAGGTATAACAGATCCTAGTATTAATCTTGCTTTAGAAGAATACTGTCTAAGAAATTTTGATGGAAACAAAGATTACCTATTATTCTACATTAATGAACCTTCTATTATTATTGGTAGAAACCAGAATACATTAGAAGAGATAAACCATGAGTATGTAGAAGAAAAGGGAATACACGTTATCCGAAGGATATCGGGAGGTGGGGCAGTCTATCATGACTTTGGAAATTTGAATTTTAGCTTTATGACTGATTATAGTTTCGAGAGTTTGAATAATTTCAAGAAGTTCACTGCACCAGTTATTAAGGTTCTTAATGATATGGGAGTTGCCGCTGAGCTAAAAGGAAGAAATGATATAGTAGTTGAAGATAGGAAAATATCAGGAAATGCTCAGTTCTCAAGTGGTACAAGGATGTTCAGTCATGGTACATTATTATATGACAGCAAACTCAGTGAAGTAGCAAATGCACTAAACGTAAAGATGAGTAAAATAGAATCAAAAGGGCACAAATCCGTTCGAAGTAGAGTTGCTAATATCAGTGAGTTTATGAAAGAAAAGGTAGATGTAAATACTTTCCGTGCAAACATCCTGAAAGGTCTTTATGCGGATAGGGAAGATTTAGAAACTTATCATTTGACTGATTCCGAATGGAAAGGGGTCCATAAATTGAGGGCTGAGAAGTATGCTACATGGGAGTGGAATTACGGTCATTCGCCAAGATTCAATATAAAGAGAGTAAAGAGATTCTCAATTGGTGAGATAGATTTGAGACTATTCGTTGAAAAAGGTATAATAAAAGAATTCAAAGTATTCGGTGACTTTTTTGGAAAAGAACCGATTGAGAATTTTGAAAAAATATTTATAGAAAAAAAATATGAGCATAAATTAATATTGGATTTACTTGATAAGCTTGAAATCAAAGACTATTTCGGCGACATAGATAAATTGGAATTAGCAGAGTTGATTTATGGAGCGGATGAAGATGCTAATCCAAGCAAAATAATTTAGTTGTTTGTGTAACTAAAATGACTTTTGAGACTTATTACATATATAGAATGAACAAAATGTGAGAATTAAAATGTCAGATAACATACTATGGTACTTGGAGAAATTCAATTTATTTGAAAAATTAGATATGAATTGCTTGTCTGAATTAGGTAAGAAATCATCTATGGTGAAGTATAAGAAAAGTGCTGCTATATTCATACCAGAGGAGCTACACAAGAATATATTCTTCTTAAAAAAAGGAAAAGTAAAAATCTCTACTTTTAACAAAGAAGGCGAAGAGTTAATTAAAACAATTCTAAAATCTGGGGAGATGTTTGGTAAGTTGCCTTATTCACCTGGGTCAGAGGCGGATGATTTTGCCTATGCATTAGAAGAATCTACAGTATGCTATATGCCGGCAGATGATTTTGAGAATTTGATACAATCAGATGCTGGGTTAAGTGCAGAGGTAATGAAATTCGTTGGTTTAAGATTGCAAAAACTAGAACGAAGAGTAGAGAGATTATCATTCAAAGATTCTAAGTCGAGATTAATAGAGATGATATTGGACTTTAAGGAAGATTTTGGTAAAAGGGTTGGAGATGAATATTTTATAGATCAAAATCTATCTCATAAAGAGATAGCGGCACTTATAGCTACTTCACGCCAAACAGTTACCAAATTACTTAATGAATTGCGAGAAAAAGATTTGATAGATTTCAATAGAAAGAAATTGATAATCAGAAACTACAAAGGTTTGAAAGCCGAATTAGTATATGAAGTTATATAAAAAAAGAAAAGCTCTCTAGTTATAGAGAGCTTTATATTTTAGAAGTCTAAATTAATTAACTGCTTACTTGAAGTAAACTATAGCACCAACAGATGTTGTCATGAATGATAATTGACTGTCAGTAACGGTCGTTGTTATACCAAACTCAGTTGTTTCCTTTGATTTAGTGCTATAATCAATTCCTGTAGCTATATAAACGAAGAAATTTTCAGCAATTTGTGTTTGACCACCAAACATAAAGCTAAGACCTAAAGCATCGGGAAGATTATCCGGCATATCATAGTTGAAACCCAAAGAAAAGAAAGGATCAATTCTTTTATTATCAACAAAGAAATAACGACCAGTTAATCCAATTGAAGTTGAGCTAGACGATGAAGTACTCGATTTGTCATTAACTTCAGTTTTTGTACTATTAGAATTGTAACCTAAGTTTAAACCCAAATCAAATGCAGGAGAAAAAGAATACAAGCCACTTAAAACAGGCATCCCACCATCAAAACTTGTACCTATACCGAATGCTCCATCAGGCAACTGTGCCTTAGATTCATTCGTAGAGAATAAACATATTACTAACGCAACACTTAATACAGTTAAGAACTTTTTCATAAGTCCCTCATAGATTTGTGAATAAATATTAAAAAAACTTATACTAATAAAGTCAATTATGTGACAGAAAGAAAGTAATGTTCATAAGTAATCAAATCTATAACTATAGCTATATATGTTATTTATCAATTTCGCTTAGGATTGAAGAAATAGTCTCTCTTAGTTTACCTTCCATTTCCAATTCGATTAAATCTTCGTACTTTTGGTTCTCACCTAACAAATCTTTATTTTTTAAATAATAACCAGTCGTAGCTTTTACTGCTGCGTAGCAAGCATCTTCGGGCTTATCTTTAGCATTGTTTTCCAAAGAATATTTGGTCCAAGCGAACATAAAAGCAAGTAAACATTCACCACATCCTTCTGGAACGAATCTAGTATCAACTAACACTGTAACATCAGGTGAGTCAATAATCCATTTTAGTGCGTAAGCGCCAACTTCTTTTATTTTCTCTTTATTGGATTCATTAGGAGGAGTTTCCAAATACCAGTTAATAGCTTTTATTACAGTTTCTTTTTCTGATAATTCTGGCTTTTTATTCTCATCTGAAGAAATTAGTCTTTCCATATTCTCATTAAGAACAGCACCGCTTTCTTTTGCTAATATAAGGTTCTTTTTTACGTTTTGTATGTCTTCCATTTTTGCATAAATCAGTGCCTTTGTAATATAACCGTCTCCAAGTAGAGGAGAGTCCTCATCTTGATAACGCTCTATAGCCTTATCAATTTCTTCTAGAGCATCATCCAATTCGAGAGTTTCCAAATACACTTGAGCAAGACCATAATACCCCTCAGGCGATTCAGGTATAATGTCAATCATGTGTTTATACAATTCAATGGCCTTATCATAATCTTCATTGTAGAAATACACTATTGCCTTATTTTGATTAGCAAATACCCCTTTAGGATAGAGTTTGAGACTTTTATCATAATAATAAATAGCCGAGTCGGGCATATTCATACCTCTGTAAACTCGTCCTAGATTATCATAGGCTTCTACGAAACGAGGATCTTCCTCGATAGCTTTTTTATAAAAGTCAATGGCCTCCTCTGGCTTATTTCTTCTGAATGCATCTACCGCTGAATTATAGTATTTTTGAGCTTCTGGATTATTCGTTCCATTGTATCCAGTTATCTCTTCAGAGTCCACTCCATCGGGAGAGGATAAAAATTTAGGTTTTCGGTCAGGCGCCTTATCCGAATACAAGGAAGTAATAGATAATAAGAGAATTAACATTGATAATGATATAAAGTTTTTCATATTTAGCTCACTATTGAAAATTGAAACTCAGTAAATATAAAAATATTATTTTTATTTACATAAAATATATAGTTTTGTTAGTGAATTTTTAAAAATAGGAATAAGAAATGTCAGAAGAAAAAAACTACGATTTTTTAGCAGGTAATAGAATAACTTATTATGTTTTTCTTTCAATTATGTTTCTTGTAATGGAAGTCTATAAAAACGGATGGAATAATATAGATTATTTAGGGTTTATTGTCTCTACTACTGTTGCACTTTTGGTTCTCAATGGACTAAACTGGGGTGTTAAAAAGTTCAATATGTGGTTAGAGGCAAAAAGAGATATAAAAAAGGCTGCACTTAGAAAATAATAATAATAGTTGAAAAAACTACTTTTAACCCTTTAATAAATAAGTCTCTAACTCACTTATCCTGTCTTGTAGGATAAATTTATCCTTGACTCTTTTCAGACCAGCTTCGCCCATTTGTTTACGTAGATCAGGATTATTAACTAGAAGTTCTATTTTCTCCACGAACATATCTACATTTGGAAAATCGATTAGGTAACCAGTTACATTATTGTCAATTATCTCGGGGTTACTGGTAATGTCATAGGCAAGAACAGGCTTAGATTTCATCATTGCCTCGACCAGAACAAAGCCGAATCCCTCCCACTCAGAAGTAAGAAGAAACAAATCTATAGAACTCATAAATGGACTCATATCCTCCACAAAACCAAGTAAAATGACTTTGTCTTGGAGTTTGTGTTGTTTGATCTCTTGTTCTAAGGAGTTACGTTCCTCTCCTTCTCCAGCTATAAAAAGAGTAAAATCTATATTGTTTTCATCTAGTCTTTTTGCTATTTGGATTAAGTCTTTCTGACGTTTTTGTTCTGTTAATCTACCAGCATTACCGAGTATAATTCCTTTGGCTTTTTTGGTGACTATATCGAGTTTTTTAGTAGTATCCTTATCTAGTTCTATCCCATGATAAATAGTATGAACTTTATCTGAAGGGATGTAAGTACTCAAACTCTTTAATATCTGTCTTTTGGTTTCATCAGAGTTTGATATAATATGGGTCAGACAAGATTTGAAGACAAATATATTTATGAAATTCGCTTTAACAGGAGTAGCTAATCCACGTAGATATACGATTCTATCAACTCCAGCTAGTTTACCAGCAATAGCACCAATTTTCAAATCTTGTGATGATGAAAACACAATTGTGTCTATTTTATTCTTCTTTAAAAAGGATGCAAATCTAAGGACTTTGTAGGGATTGATAAAAGAAAGGTTACTGACAGAAACAGCGAAACGATTAAGATTACTCTTATCACATTTACCCCAAAGAATAGAGCTCGGATTAGCAGCAACTGTAACGTTATAATTCTTTTTATTGAATTCAATTGCATTTTCTAGGTGTAGCTTTTCGCCACCTCCCCAGAATTTTATACTATTCAAAAAGCAAATATTCTTCATTTAATTAATTTCTTCAAATATGTAATATATATTTAAAGCAAATATAGAGAAAGTAAATGGGTTTTAGTAATCCGGATAATCAGACGTACTAAATAAGTTGTACATATTTAGTTTAACACAGAGGTCACAAAGTTTGGTTTGTAAAGCTGCATACTATTTTATAATTTTTTGTATGCTTTGTGTTATAAAAGGATTGGATATATTTGGATTAACACAAAAATCTCAAAGTTAGGTATATTACCTACCAATCTAATTTGCCATTGATTACTCTTTTTACTCCATTCTTTAATAAAGCAACATTAAAATTTATAATTAAACCAAGCTTAAACTTTCCTAACCTCAAATATGTTAATGTTTGTGCTAAATGGACTTTCTGCAATTGTTCTATGCTTTTTATTTCCACTACAACTTTATCATTTACAAGTATATCCATTCTATAGCCACTCTCCAATTTTACATCCTCATAAACAAGTGGCATTGACTTTTCTTTATCTACTTTTAAACCCAACTTTCTTAATTCATAACAGAGGCATTCTTGATATGCCTTTTCAAATAGACCTGGTCCCAAACTATTATGCACTTTTATTGCAGCTCCAATAATTAGAGTCGACAATTCATTTTCAGTTAGATTATTCATTTCATAAACCTAAAATAATTCTAGAATTTAACATACTTAAAGTTGAATATAATGAAATTTCATTATTTTTACTCTGTGTACTTTGTGTTAAAATAGGATTGTATATTTTTGGTTTAACACAGAGGAAGCAAAGATTGGTTTTGTAAAGCTGCATACTATTTTATAATTCTTTGTAGCCTTTGTGTTAAAAAGGATAGTACATATTTGGATAAACACGGAGGTCGCAAAGTTTGATATGTTAAGTTGTCTTTGGTCAATAATACTTCACGTACTTTGTGTTAAGAAAGAGGGGTGCAAAAAAAAGCCGCTTCGGATAATCCCAAAACGGCTCTTTAAAATTCTAATAAATAGTCGTAAACTCTTACGTTCCGCTATTATAGTTTTCTATGTAAGCAAGTTGCTCTTCTGTCAAACTATCGATAGCCATGTTCATAGTAGCTAGTTTAGTTTCAGCAACAAATTCATCTTGTGAAGTCGGAATCTCAATCACAGAATTAGGCAATTTCTCACCTCTTGTGTGTGCTTGAGCTAAGGCAACGTGCGACAAGAATTGATTAGCAAATGACATATCCATTACTTCAGAAGGGTGACCTTCAGCAGCAGCTAGGTTGATTAACCTACCTTGTGCAAGTAAATATAGTCTATTGCCATTCGGTAATGTATATTCTTCGCAATTTTCACGAATAGTACGTTTAGAAACAGCGATTTCGTCAAGTTCTGGGATATTGATCTCACTATCATAGTGACCTGTATTACAGATGATAGCACCATCACGCATAGACTCAAAGTGATTCTTTCTGATGATATCTTTCACACCAGTTGTAGTACAGAATATATCGCCTATTTTAGCGGCTTCGTCCATAGTAAGAACTTCGTGTCCGTTTAGCACACCTTTCATAGCTGCAGTTGGCTTAACTTCAGTGATTATCACGTTAGAACCCATACCTTTGGCACGTAGTGCAACACCAGAACCACAGTGACCATGACCTGCTACTACGAAGTTTTTACCAGCTAATAGAACAGAAGTAGCACGGATGATACCGTCCAAAGTAGATTGACCAGTACCATATACATTGTCAAAATCCCACTTAGTTTCTGCATCGTTTACAGCGTATACTGGGTAGTATAACTCACCCGCTTTCTCACGAGAGCGAAGTCTATGAATTCCAGTAGTAGTTTCCTCAGTTCCACCTACTACATGAGTTTGAGCCATTTCTTTATATTTTTCGTGCATTGTATTTATCAAATCACAACCATCATCTAATGTTAGATGTGGCTTAGGGTCGATAGTTCTTTCTATACACCAATAGAAATCAGGGCCATTGTCATGCCATGCAAAAATACCAATACCTTCTTCAGCTAGCGCAGCGGCTACTGCATCATTAGTTGATAGTGGATTACATCCAGACCACCAAACTTCTGCACCTGCTTCTTTCAAAGTTCTGATTAGAATACCAGTTTCTTTAGTTACATGAAGACACCCTGCTATTACATAGCCTTTTAGTGGCTTAGTTTTAGAGTATTCTTCTCTTAATTTTCTCATAACGGGCATACGAGATTCTGCCCAATCCATTAATAATCTTCCTTTCGGGGCTAAATTTATATCACGAACGCAATATTTGCCCGGAACTTCTGATAGTTGTCCTTTTTCAGCTTTTGCTGGTATATTCTCTGTCATTGTTGCCATTTAAAAAGCACCTAAATTATTTAATACAATTATTTACTTATGTCAAGTAGCAAATATACGGATATAAATATAAAATATTAGAGAGAGGTGTAAATTTTAAGCCTTAATTAGATTAATAAAATATAGTATAAGTAAAAAAAAAATATTATATTGATAATTCATAAAAAAAGTTTATAAAAAAAGTAACAAATCGAATGTTGGTCTGTTAATTAATTAAATAAGAAAACTAAATTCAAATTATATAGGATATATTATGAAACGTTCAATACTAAATCTCATCTATCCGCTGATAGCAATATTGCTATTAAGTACTGTAGATACTCAAGCTCAGAGTTATGAGCAAATGAAACAAAAATTTAGACATGCCATGACCCAAGATAGAAACTCTAGTGGTCGTGAATTTTATGTTGGATTTCCATACAATGATAGTAAAAACCAACCCGGTCAAAATTTAGCAATATATATAACTTCTAGTGTTGATACAAAGGCAACCATTTTTAATGCTGCTTTAGGTATAAACGAAACTAAGAATGTACCCGCACACGAGATAGTTGAATTCTCTTCTGTCAAAGGTGGAATTGGTTGGGATGTTGAAGTTTATGACTTAGAAAAGAAAGTGGATGCAGGTCTTAGAATTACTTCTCCGGACCCAATTGCCGTATATTGTATGAATTCAAAAAGTGTGACTTCTGAAGGCTACTTGGCAATACCAACTAACTATTGGGGTACTGAATATATTCATAATAGTTTCTTCGATTTTGATGAAGTTAGAGAGTGGGCTGGTGGATTTATGATACTAGCCAAAGAAGATATCACTACAGTTACTATTAGAATTCGTGATGGTGCAAATAAAACAGCTGGATTTGGTACTACTGCAAAAGGTAAAAAACATGGTGATGTAATACAAGTATTACTGAACCAAGGTGAAGTTTATATGGTTCAAGGTACTGGTACTACTAGAGGTATTTTTGACCTAAGTGGTTCTTTGATTGATTCAGATAAACCAATTGGGTTGCTTTCATATCACAATAGATGTATGATACCTGCGACAGTTGTTAACAATGGTCGTGACCACTTGATAGAAATGCCTCCTCCTGTTACGGCGTGGGGAACAGAGTATGCTACGGTTGAGTATGATAGAAAGTCTGATAAAGGCGATTATTTCAGAGTTGTAGCCGGTGAAGATAATGTAACTTTCAATATAGATTGGTACGAGAAAGCTGGTGGTGGTAATAATAAAAAAATTAGTAGTCTTGGTCCTATCAAACTTACACAGAAAGGTGATTGGTTCGAATATAATGGTTCAGGAGCTACTTCACCTCACTCATTAGAGTCAATACGAGGTGTATCTAGATTCAAGGCTGATGGTCCTATCCAAGTAATGCAATATTCTTACTCAGCTAATTATGATGGAGCAGCTGCTTATGATCCATTTATGATATTAGTAACTGCAGTAGAGCAATACACGAAAGAAACTACTTTCCAAACTCCTGCAAACTATGGTAACAATGAGTACCGTGAAAATTTCTTTAATATTATTGCTATTGGTGATAATGAAGACCCGGTTCGCCACCAAGAATTAATGAATTCAATTACTATTGATGATCAAAGAGTAGTAGATATACAGCCTGCTTTCTCTGGTGCTAGAATTCCTGGCACTAACTTATATTGGGCGTTTATTAGTTCACTTAAACAAGGTACACATAGACTAAAAGGGGATACTCCTTTTGGTGGTTATATTTATGGTTTCGCAAACTTCGATTCTTATGGATGGCCAGCAGCAACTGCTTTTGGTAATCTAAGTGAGATTGATACTTTACCTCCTATAGTGACTTTCCCTCCCGGTTGTTTTGAGTGGTTAGTTAAGAATGTAGATGATCCTGAACACGAGAGAAATGGTAAAGAAGGAGATAATCCTCGCCAGATAGATGTTGGAGTTAGTGTACTACCGACATTACAAGCTGGTAGTTTCAATTTCGATGAACCAGTAGCCGTTGATAAAAATGGTAAAGAGATAGAATGGAATACTTTTAATCCAAACTATGAGTTCTACTACAAAGTTAAAGTAACAAACCCTTATGAGAATGCACAAGCTAATCTGAGAGTAATAGATGATGTAGGGAACTTCACAGATACTACTATTATATATAATGTAGATAAAATTACTTCTGACCCCGACCCTATAGTATTCGGAAGAGTTAGAGTAAAAACAGCAAAAACTATTGATGTCAAAATACAGAGTCAATCACCTGATGAAGTAGAGATATCAGATATTAAACTAAGACAAAACAAAACAATCAAGATATTAACTGATCTTAGCTTCTTGCCATTCACTTTGGCACCTATGGGCGATACTACACTAACATTAGAGTATATTCCTATAGACGAGTACAAAGATTTGAACGCAGACCCTGCTAAGCAATTCGATTTTGACACACTAGTAGTTACTACTGGATGTTTGGAATGGGAATATGCTGTAAATGGGCAAGGTCATCAACCAGAAATAATTGTAGGTGACTACAATGCTGGTTTAGCGAAGATAGGTGAGAAGACTACAACTAAAACAAGTGGACAAACTCATGTGTTCATACAGAACAAAGGAACAGATACGTTAATTGTTACTGGATTGAAATTTGTTAAAGCACCGTTTAGTGTTTTATTAGGTGCTCCAGATGCAAATGAAGAAATAACATTTGTAAATCCAATTAAGGTTGCACCAGGCGGAGTAGCTACTGAAGTAAAATTTGGTCACATCCTAGATCCAAATTATTTAATTACTTTCGAGCCATTCTCAACTTCTAATATAGACAACTCGATTGATGTAACATTCCTTAGTAATGCCGCTGACGAAGATAAAGATGATATATCTAGATGGTATGGATCTGCAACTTCATCAGGACCAATAGTAATAGGTGCAGACTACCCAGATACAAGGGTAGGTGGAGCTTCTGGGGTAAGATATGCAACAGTAAAAAATCTATTGCCTCCAGGAACAACAGATCCATCAACAGGAACGCCAGTAGATGTAAAAACAAATACAATAAAAATTGGAACAGCCGATGGAACATATCAGTTACATCCAACATTGAAAATACGTGGTAAGAACACGAACGGAGATGTAGTTACTGGTTTTGAAAACTTGAATAACACTGTATCAACTAAACTATATCCAGAGTTAACACCAGATAATGATAAAGTAACTCTAATAGAGATACCTATAATCTTTACTCCAACTGCAAGAGGTTCACAACCAAATACGGTAGTAGTGGAGTTCATAGATAAGGGGATTGGAACAGATGGCGTCTTACCTGCAGTCTTGACAGGTAGAGGGTTTATCCCCGAAGTTGATGTAACTAATATGGTATTTGCGAGTGCTAGTAAAATAAATTCAGGATTGAACCCAGAACAAGGAAAAACATTTATTACAAACGTAACTAATCAAGTTAGTGGAGAGTATAGTGATTTGATAATTAAATCAATTGAACTAGATCAAACTTCACCAGCAAAAGCACAATTCTCTAACTTTACTTTAGCTTCAACAGGTCAGACAATTGATCAGGTTACAGATTTAGTACTGCCATTGGGTGAGACTATAGAAGTAAATTACGATTTCAATTCAGATGGAGGAACAGTTGGTCCTCAATATGCTAGATTGAAAGTCTTAACAGATGCTGGTCCTGCTAACACAGATGGGACTGACCCAATTGCTGATAATAAGTATGATGTTGAATTTGATGGAAACTATATAGATATAGATCAAAATAATACTGCTAAAGATGATGGTGGATACATACAAGGTACTTTCTATAGTGATGGTGTAAGTGCTACTCCAGTTCCATTTGGTTTAGTTTCTGGTTGCGGTCAGACTCCATTGAATACTATTGTTGCTAACACTGCTCTAGGCCCTGATGCAAAAGATGAGACTATAAAGGATATCGTTTTTGTAGGTGCTGACCCTAATGATGATGTATTTGAATTCAATAATTATTTAGATGTATTAGTAGCTGTTTCTTCTTCAGTTCCAGTTGAAGTTAAGTTTGCTTATAATACTGATGATGGTGTTTATGATGCAGATTACGAAGTAGTATTCGAATCTGGTCAAAGAGCTCCTTTCAAAGTAACAGGAACAATAAAAAGTGATGTCTTCAAATTTGATTTGGAAGAATATGATCTAATACCGGGTGATATATTTGGTATGAATGTAATAATGAGACCAGAGCCTGGTACAGGTAGTTCATTCCAGAATGCACAAATCTCTGAAATGACTATTAGAATAGCTTACAAAGCGGAATGGTTAGCATATCAAAATGAAGCACCAACTGGTATTGTTCCGGGTTGGGATGTTCAAGTATTTGATGACGAAGAGGAATTGATTAACGGTGAGATTTATAAAGTTAAAGTATTTAATTTAAATGGGAGTGGTTCTGTTATACCTGATGGTAACGGAGGAATCTTGTTCTCACCTAAGTTTATGTACTTATTACACGAAGTTCCTGAAGAGAATAAAGGCGAATCAAAAATAGTACCTCTAATTCGTGAAGTTACTTTTGGAAACAGACAAGAATGTAATACAGCTGTATTAGGTGAAGGTGTCATCAGATCTGAGTTCTGTGTTCAGACTTATAGATCTTTAGACCTACTATTACTTGGTGAAGGAGCTGGTTTAGCACCGGTAAGCCCTAACCCAGTTAATGGTTCTATGAATTTAGAGTACACAGTAGGTTCAGAATCTAATGTAACTATAGAGTTAACTAACCTAGACGGTGTAGTGGTAAAACAACTAGCTAACACAAGAATGGCAGCTGGTCAATATGATGCAACAGCTGATGTGACAGACTTGCCTTCTGGAACATATTTCCTAACATTTAAGTATTTAGGTGTTAACGAATCTCAGAAAATAGTTATTACTAAATAACACAATCTGTAAAGTATAATTTCATAAGGGCAGTGTCGAATAGACATTGCCCTTTTTTTTGTTTAATTCGTTATATGTAGGAGGTGGACCTTACCATTAAATACCCATTTACTATAGAAGAATGATATAGTTAGGTAGTATCAATGAATAACTACTTATTCTAATGACTTATGTATTATACTTTCCATATAATTAGATTATTGAAAGAAATAACTTGAATTAATATTGGTTGTTTGTTAAATTAATTCTTACTTAATGACATTTTTATCAAAATAAGATAATCCTGTCTTCATATCTAAAAAATTGAAATTATGGCTTTACTTTCCAAATCATGCGTTTACGGTATTCGTGCTTCTATTTTTATAGCTTCAGAAGCTGAGAAGGGTTACATCTCTATTAGTCAAGTGGCTAAAGAATTGAATCTATCTTCACATTTCCTTACCAAAATACTTCAAGAGTTAACTAGTGAAAACCTACTACTGTCTCACAAAGGTCCAAGAGGAGGAGTAAAATTTGCAAAAGATACTAAGGAAATAAAACTAATTGAAATAATTGGTGCTATTGATGGTTTGGATTTATTCACCGAATGTGCACTGGGTTTAGAAGGATGTGGAGTTTATAAACCTTGCCCACTTCATGATAGTTGGACAGCTCATAGAGAAGCACTTAGGAAGTTATTTGAGAAAGAGAACCTTTATGATCTTGCTGAAAATGTGAAAAATGCCGGACTCAGATTACGAACACTAAATCAACAAGAACTGCTCGATTTGAAGAAAAAATAGATGTACTTTCTTTACTAAAGTTTTATCTTGATAATAGTTAATGTCTTATCTACATTATAGCTTTTTAGGTTATTTTTAGCTGGTCCTTTTATTACAGTTCCGTTTTTTTCGAATACACTTCCGTGTTTCGAACATTCTAATCTATCGTTGATTAAATCTAGCTTTACTCCTTTATGTGTACATTCCAAAGATACTGCTTCATAGTTATCAGTACCGGTTTTGAAAAGAATAAGTGGTTTTTTGAGTGAATTGGAAGTTACTATTATGTTTGAATATTCTTCTTTAGTTTGAGAGTCGATGAATTCAGATTTATCAACTTCTAAATACCCTTTTTTCTCAAAGGAATTAATAGTCTTAATATTACTACAACTACTTAGGGAAACACCACCTACTGCTATTCCTAGACAAACTAAACACGAGTTTTCTAAAAATTTTCTTCTCTCCATTTTCATTACACCTATAATTATAGAGTTGAAATTAATAAAAAAATAGAATAAAAAAAAGACTGACTATTTTCATAATCAGTCTTTTTTGTAAGTGTCTTTATAAATAAACTATTTCTTTGCTACTAAATGCAAGTTCATAGAAAATTCATCATAAATCAATTTATCACCAAGTGCTTCTATATCAAAGAAACTTTTAGAACGAAATTGTACATTAAATTTAGATCTATCTAATTTGATTGTTGCCATTGCTGTTAGCATATCTTCACTCTTAGTTACTTCCGCAGGGAAAGTAATTTTCTGAGTTATACCTTTAATGGTCATATTTCCAGTAATGTGTTGTTTATCGCCCTTTTTCTCTACTTTAGTAACTTTAAACATTGCCTCTGGAAATTTATCTACAGAGAAGAAATCTTCAGATTTCAAGTGATTAACTAACTTTGTATTGTATCCTTCATCTTCTAAATCAGTGTTAGTTATAGATTTCATATCTATTACAAACTCGCCACCTTTTATCATACCATTATCATAGTCTAATGACCCAGACTTTACGTTTACGTTACCATCGTGTTCACCAGTAACTTTTTCAGCATGCCATTGTAACTTTGTAGCATCTTTATCAACTTTGAAATCAGCAGCGTTTAGAAATGACACTGAAGCTAAAGTAATCATAGCTATTTTCAAAAAACTTTTTATCATAACACAAATCCTATATAATTGTTAAATAATATCTTCTTCACTTATTAAGTTGGTACAAATTTGAGCTAATACTTTCTTACAAATTTGCATCTCAGATTTATCTATTGAGCTAGTTGTTTCTATGACTGTCTTTTCTCCTACTTCTAAGGAGATTTTCTGCATCTTTTTACCTTTTGAGGTTAAATAGATTTTATTGCAGCGTTTGTCATCTTCATTTACTCTACGCTCTATAAATCCTTTCTTCTCTAAATTGTTGAGTAATCTAGTAATTCCAGGTTTATCTTTACTTGTTTTACAAGCCAGATCAAGTTGAGTTTGGCCTTCTGATATCCAAAGTTGCTTCAGAATCCCGTATTGCTCGGATGTAATTTTATTTCCGGAAGCTTTTAAATTAGCGCTGAGTCTCTTATTTATAGACCTGTATGCAACGCCAGTTAGATAACCGATACTCTCATTACCTGTAAACTCTTTCTCATCCAATTTAGTTGTCATAACAACTATTACGATTAGTGAATAATATTATTGTTTCAATCATTTAGAAACGAATAGTCAATATAGCCTTTTTCTCCACCACTATAAAACGTTTTTACATCCCAATCATTCAAATTTGCATTATTTTCTATTCTTTCTACTAAATCTGGGTTTGCAATCATCAGTTTTCCGAATGCAACCATATCCGCAATACCATTAGATATATAATCATTAGCTTCATCGATATTGAACCCACTATTGGTCATCAAATTACCTTTATATATATTCCGAAAGTATTGGGTCACTTCTCTATCTTGCAGATATGAGTCTTGGGGGATATAAGTTTTGCCAGGAGGGGCATAAGGTTCCATAATATGGAGATATGCTAGATTATATTCATTAAGTTTATCTATCATGTAACTGAATGTCTCGACAGGAGTTTCGTCAAACATTCCGTTGAAAGTACCACTCGGAGAAAGGCGTATAGCAGTTCTATCACTACCTATTGCTTTACTGATAGCAGCAACTACTTCTAAACCAAAACGGCATCTATTTTCGATAGAGCCACCATATTTATCATTTCTTACATTAGAACCACTACATATAAATTGGTCTATAAGATATCCATTAGCTCCATGGATTTCTACACCATCAAATCCAGCTTCTATTGCGTTTTTAGCTGCTTTTACGTAGTCGTCTATAGTATCTTCTATTTCGGATATATCGAGAGTTCTCGGGGGCTCTTTGTCTTTTAATCCGTCGTATGTATTTACTTGCCCACCCGAATTAATTGCTGAAGCAGAGACTGTAAATTCTCCACCATGAAAATCAGGATGTGAGGAGCGTCCTGTATGCCAGAGTTGTAAATATATTCTCCCATTTTTATTATGGACAGCTTGAGTTATAGGCTTCCAACCCTCTATCTGTTCTTGGGTCCATATACCTGGAGTATTTAGATAACCTACACCCATAGGCGATATATTAGTAGCTTCGGAAATGATGAGTCCAGCACTTGCCCTTTGTTCATAATACTGACGCATCAGATCATTTGGTATGCCTTCTCTATTAGATCGGCTTCTAGTTAGAGGAGCCATTATAACTCTATTGCGTAGCTCTATGCTACCAATTTTAATTGGGGACAGTAAATTTTTCATAAGGTAATTGATTATTATAAAAGAATAGAGAAGTAATAAGTAGCGAATTATTACTCTTTTCCTTCTTTATTAGATGTTTGCATTTCTTTGAATATTGCAAAATCGTGAGCCAAATCGATTAGATTGAGGACACTACCTCGTGTTAATTGGAAGTAAGTTGTGTCGAATCTTTCAACTAATTTATTGTCGTCTAATTGATTAGATATAGTTTGGATATTAGATTTGAATTGCTCTAAATAGCTTTCAAATTCTATTTTAAAATTTTTAGCAGATTCAACAGAAGGGTCGATTTTATTAAGGGATTTTGATAGCTTGAAAAAAGCAGTCCCATTGAAAACAGCGTTACTATATTCATCTATAAGCAAGTTACTAACAGCTAGTTCCATAATAACAGAAAAATCATTCTTTTTCTGAAGTTGCTTATTAGTGAAGCTTTCAACTGTATCAACAACGTTTTGAGTGTCTTTTGAAATTTCCATTAGTATTTCATCGTAGCTATTATTGATTTGAATATATTCTCTTGTTCTACTTCAGTAGGAAAGGACATTCCTTTTATATCAGTAGGTATCAAAGTAAATTCGTAGAAATTATCTATATCAGTTTTGAAGACAGCTGTACGAGCTGTAAGTGCACCACCAGTATTAGAATATCTATAAGTACCGTATTTGAGGTTGCCTGCTTCTATCATCCCATATTTAGATGTTAATTGACAATTACCACCAGTCTTATTTGCTTTTGTAGTATAACTGTATTTAGCTATTCCATATTCTTTATCTTCTTTGAAGTTTTTCTCTAGTTCAATCGATTTGGGTAATTTCTTAAATACAGCAGTAAGATTATAATCTTTAGTAGTAGCAATGGCAATAGTTCCTTCGGAAGCTTTACCTTGCAAATCAACAAAGAACCAATCTTCAGGAATAGATGCTATCATATCTCCTTCGGAAGAACGAATGTATTCATCCTGCATATTAATTAATGGTTTAGGACTCAGTTTTACCAGCGGATCTCTGGTTTCTGTTTCAAATTTCTTTACTATAACACAGGCATTGAGTGTTACTAATACAAGTGCTATTACTATTATTCTAATGTGAGTCATTATATGATTTTTCTCCAGCTTCTATTTTTGTTTTTAGGTAATTGTCCTCAGGTACTATTGGGCAAGAGTATTTCGCATTATAATAGCAATATGGGTTATATGCTAAATTAAAATCTAATATATATTTGGAATCTTTCACTATTTCTAGGTCTAGATATCTACCTGCTTCGTATGTTTCCTCGCCATTTGTTTCATCATGAAACGGTATAAAAAAACTTTCTGGATGTTCTATATTGACATAGGCAGTGAGCGAAAATTTCTCGCCATTTACTTTGAATTTCAAATCACCATATCTAATCATTGTTCGTACATCACTCTGTGTAGTGAGCATCTGTAGCGTGTCTTTTTCTGCAAATTCATCTAAATATGCCTCTACCTTATATTCAGGTTTCGGTTCATAGTAGAACGGTATAGTTTTATCCGTCATATCCACAACAGGGCAATCCTCAGAATTTCTAAAAAACTCTTTTACGTCATGCCTGTAAGTTTTCATATCTTCTAGATATTTCGCATTTGGGTCTTCGCTATCGCAAGACATAGCTATAATACTAAGTGATATTAACAAACAAGTTACTATTCTAGATTTCAACTGTGATACCATTTTTTAATTCCAAATCATATTCTTTAACTCCCGGAGGAGGCTCTTTGTCAAATCTATAATTCATATTGAATACGAAACTAAACGCTTTAGTTATCTTAAATTGCAATTTAGTATCATTCAATATCCTATGATCATTCAATCTATTTACATCTACTTGGAAATATGTAACCGAATTTAACAAAAAATTCTCAGTTGGTTTCCATGTTAATGTTAGATAATTTGTAGAACGTATTATTTCTGTAATCTGTGTAGGAACTATGTTAATTTCTTCCATTTCATACATAATGCCCGTACCCAAATATAAATCAATCTCAGCAGACGAATCTGCAACGAAATCTGTATTGGAAAGAGTTAATCTTATCCCACCACCAGCCAAATTCCTATCAGAAAGCAATACGAACTCATTGAACTCTTTTTGGAGAAATAATTCGGGTTCCAAATCTTTATTCAAATTATAAATATATCGTCCATGAAGAAAACCCTTATTGCTTATTACAGCATTATTTCCTTCTTTATAAGCTAACTCTCCAGCTACGAAAGTACGATAATTGACTTGTATATAATCTAATCTTAATTTCGCTTCACCGCTTATATATTCTGAATTACCTAAATTCAAGCCAAACAGCAGATCAATTCTAGATTTGAATCCTTCGTTTATCTTACTATTTCTAATCGCCTCAGTATTCACCTGTGAGTAAGTAGTGATACTCGATATCAAGAATAGTAAAGTTAGAAATCGAACAAAAAACATATTTGATAGAATTGATTAATAGATTCTTACAAAAATAGTGAAATAATAACTGATTGAAGAATGCTTTTATTACTTAAAGTAAAAATGGATAAAACTAACCTTTGAGTTTTATCCATTTTTATTTGATTCTAATTAGAAGTTATGATTACTTGCAGTTTTCACCCTTTGCTTCTCTTTTACTTTCTGCAAAGACCTTCTTTTTCTCTGCAATGGTTTGACCTAGTACTTTTAGTTCATAGCCACCTTCTACTACCATTTTCACATAACCTGATTTGCAAACTGGTCCCCAACTCAAACTAGATCCAGTAGTAAATCCAGTGTGGATATAGGCAAGCTCTTGTCCAGCTATATTCAGCCCAACTCTTGGAAAAGCAACCCCAAACTGTACGTCAATTGGTATTCCTATGTTTGCCGCAGCATCAAATTTCCCATCTTTTATTTCATCTTTACCGAACTTACCTTCTGTTTTTATACTAGTACCAGTGTACTCAAAATCCCCATCAGCAGTAATTGAACATTTTGCAGAAGCCGTAGCTGATGATGCAACATCAGGAATGGTCATTTGCGTTACGAATTGTATTCCAATATCTATAGAGACTGGTATAGGTAGAGGAATGGGTCCACTTGGAGTAGGTATAAATCTAATAGGAATACTAAGGGCAATACCTGGTAACTCAAAGCTATGTTGCCCTGATTTACTCCCAGCAGCTGATAAACTCAGTTCCAAATCCGCAGTTATTCCTTTATTGAATGATTTGAATTTATCTAGTTTCCCTTCTTTTATTTTTATCAAGGTCGATTGGCTTGGTAGAGTAACAGATCCCTTAGCAGTGAATGCTGCAGTGGCATCACCGGCTATTTTCTTTGCCATTGTAAAAGTAAAATCGCAAGAGCTAACTTTACCATCGACTAACTTGGGTTCTATCTCTATTTTGTGGTCTATGCCACCATAGCTGATTACGTGCTCTATTTTCTCTGTAAATTCGGTCGGTAGTGTCATGACTGTAACACCATCGAATTTTAATGAAGTTGCATTGTTCCACTCCGGGGTTACATCCCATGCAATTTCACCATTCTGTATAGCATCAGTCAGAGCAGCATCTTCAGTTTCTACAACTAGATTGCCTCCATTTCTACTTACAGATTTTACTTTACGTAGTAGTTTCCCCTCTACTAATATCACTTCGCCAGCGATTGGATCTTTACTGAATTGGCTTCCATCAAATGTATAAGTATTAGTCGCAGTATCAAGATTTAAGATGAGGTCGTCATTTTCGTCTTTTAGTATCAATGTATTGTCATTGTACTCTACATTGTATGTAGGTGAGATTGTCGTATTATCATCATCTGTATTGGTTGCCTTGTCATCACTGCAGCTAATTGCAAATGAGATAATTATAGCAAATAGAATTACCTTTTTAATCTTATCAAACATCCTGTCCTCGCTACTAATTGAATTGAAGTAAAAATGAATCTGTATTTCTAATTACCACTAATATAAAAAAAAAGACACGATTTTTCGTGTCTTTTAAACTTTTTATGAATTTCTGTAGATATTTATACTTTATCAAAAGCGTGTTTCATATCTTCGATTAGGTCTTCCACTTCTTCTATTCCGACAGAAACTCTAATCAGATTATCAGACAATCCGATTTTCTCTCTTTCTGCTTTAGGTATAGAAGCGTGAGTCATAATAGCAGGGCTTTCGATTAGGCTTTCTACTCCGCCCAAACTCTCTGCTAATACGAATAAATCAACGTTCTCTAAGAATGTACGAGCTCCGTCCAATCCACCTTTGATGAAGAATGTAATCATTCCACCGTAGCCAGACATCTGCTCTTTAGCAATCTGGTGATGTGGGTGAGATTCTAGACCAGGGTAAACTACTCTTTCTACTTTAGGATGATTTTCTAAGAAGCGAGCTATCTCGAATGCATTTTTCTCATGTTGCTTCATTCTTATGCCTAAAGTCTTAACTCCACGAAGAACTAACCAGCTATCAAAAGGAGATTGTGATGGGCCGATAGAGTTTTGTAACTTATGAATTTTCTGAGCAAGTTCATCATCATTCAGCATGATAGCACCTGCTACTACATCGCTATGACCATTGATATATTTGGACATAGAGTGATAAGATATATCAGCACCCAAATCCAAAGGGTTTTGGAAATAAGGACTCATGAAAGTATTATCAACTGCTGTGAAAGCACCAACTTCTTTTGCTTTTGCTGCGATAGTTTTGATATCGCTTAATTTTAATAATGGATTAGTTGGAGATTCTATCCAAATAAGTGATGGCTTTAATTCTTCTATTTTCTTTAGAGTTTCTTCTGTTTTACTAGTATCAGTGAATACAAAGTTGAAATCATCATTGTATACAGTAGTAAATAGGCGATAAGTACCACCATATACATCATCACCACATAGTATAGTCGAACCCTTTGGCATAGCCATTAGTACCAACATCTCAGCAGACATACCACTTGAAGTAACTACACAATGTTTAGCATTTTCCAATGCAGCTAAGCACTCTTCTAGTCTAGATCTAGTAGGGTTGTGAGTACGAGTATATTCGTATCCACGGTGAACTCCCGGTGAAGATTGTGCGTAAGTAGATGTTTGGAAAATAGGAGGAGATACCGCACCCGTTGCTGGGTCTGGGTAGTTACCTACGTGAAGAGAACGAGTATTAAATCCTTTTTTCAGATATTTTTCGTTTAGCATTTATAATCTTGGGTTTAAGTTATTAAAACAATTTTGTTGTTAACGAATGAGACTTGCTTATCATTTATTATTTAGTCACCGTCCATTTCTGAGTGCTTTTCGCCAGTTTTCGCATCCTCTTCTGGCATTATTAACTTTCCATTGGGGTAGAATTTTGCTTCTTCTATATCGCCACCTTTGCGAAGTTTTACTTCATAATATGGGCCCTCTTTAGAATCGTATTTTTCAACTCCCATTATTGCATAAGCTGTGTATTCACCATCAAGTGTATTTCGTATCATCTCTGGTAATTCGGACTCAGAAATTTCATGTTCAGTTTTTAACCAATCGCCTTCCATATTATATTCTGCTTCATATTCTACTCCGTCTACCTTAAATTCTACTTCCCATCCTTCTTCTTCTTGCTTCCATTCTACATCCGTTGCGTTAGGGTATTTCTCATCAAAAGCAGCTTTGACATTTTCCATTACGCTGGTTGTATCAGCCGTTTCTGGTGTTTCTTCTATTTCCTTTTCCGAACATGATATTGCTAATATCAGCATTGACATCACAAATAATAATCTAATCGATTTCATAATAAATATTTCCAAAATTTTGAATAAGGCATAAGTACAAATATAATATATGTTCTAGCAATTAATAAGGGAATTATAAAATTGGTTAAATGAATTGTATAGTCAGTTAACATTTTCCGCTTTTTATCCGTATATTATTTTTTTGGAAAATACGGCTTTCGTTATGAAAATTACTTCTATTATCATTGCTTTTATATTCACTTTATCATTGTCATTCGCATCCGAATTGACCGAGCTTTACAAGAAAAATCAGACACCAACTTACACTGAACTAATAGCCCACTACCAACAGCTAGCTGATACTTATGAGTCTGCTCGGTTAATAGAGTATGGCAAGTCAGACAGTGGAGAGCCGATCTATCTATTTGTAATATCACATAGTTGTATATTCGATGCTGATAGTATACAAGCAGAGGGTTTGGCGACTGTATTGATTAACAACGCTATCCACCCTGGTGAACCATGTGGAGTTGACGCTTCTGCAAAGTTAGCTGAGGATTTACTTGCAGAGGGTGTAATACCGAACACTAGAGGTGTCACGTGTATTATCCCTGCTTACAATGTCGGTGGTATGCTCAATCGTGGGTGTTGCAGCCGAGCTAACCAAGATGGCCCAGAGGAATACGGATTCCGTGGAAATGCTAAGAACCTTGACCTCAACCGTGACTTCATAAAAGCTGATGCAGAAAACACAAAAACATTTTATAAAATTTACCAAGATTGGAAACCCCAGATATTCGTTGATGCTCACTCAACTAATGGTGCCGACTACCCAGCCGAGATGACTTTGATTAACACGGCTCGCTCTCGAGTAGAGCCTAGTATGCGTAATTTTTTTAGTATTAGTATGACTAACTCGCTTTATAATGATATGATAAGGGAAGGGTATTCTATTTCACCTTACTATCATACTTATGGGGATACTATTACTGATGGTCTAATGGAATATATGGATAGCCCTCGCTATTCGACTGGTTATACAACTCTTTTCAATACTATGGGCTATGTATCTGAAGCTCACATGCTAAAGCCGTATCCTGTCCGAGTAGAAGCCACCTATGCATTCCTAAAGTCAGTGGTGTACTTTACACAACAGAACTCTAGTGCTGTACTCAGCATATATAATAATGCTAACACAAATACCCGTAAGATAGAGGAATATGGTATAAATTATAAGCTAGACACGACTACTAATCTCGAACTCAAATTCGAGAGCTACCGCAAGAAATACAGAACTAGCTCAGTAACTGGACTGCCTATACACTACTTTGATCAATCTATCAGAGATACAAATACTATTCCATACTATGCTGATTATAAGCCAGAGAAGATGATACAAGTACCCCGTTACTATGTGCTGCCGCAAGCATGGGCAGCCGTAAAAGAACGACTAGACCTAAGCCAAATAGAGTACAGAACACTAGCCAAAGATACTACCATGCAAGTGGAACTATACTATATTAGTAAATACGAGACTTCCGAGAGACCATACGAGGGGCATTACTTCCACTATAACACAGAAGTCATAAAAGATACTCAGGAGATAACACTCCGAGCAGGTGATATGATAATACCGACAGACCAAGATGGTATCCGCTATATAATTGAGTCACTGGAGCCAGAGGCAGAAGATTCATTCTTCTCTTGGGGATTCTTCGATTCTATGCTACAGCAAAAAGAGTGGTTCAGCGATTATGTGTTCGAACCAAAAGCAGAGAAAATACTAGCCGAGAATCCCAAGCTAAAAGCAGATTTCGAACAGAAGAAAAGGGACGACAAAGAGTTCGCCTCAAACTCGTGGGCTATGCTCTACTACATATACACGAACTCGAAGTACTACGAAATAACTCATAATAGATACCCAGTTTTTAGGGTGATGTGAGGGGGGAGAAATGCGTTCATTGAGCGGTGTCGAAGTGCATACGTCTCAAAAAGATTAAACACAATGATCTAGTATCGCTGTCATTGCGAGGATCGAAGCGACGTTGCAATCTATTTGGGTCAGTATCACGGATTATACAGATTAGATGATTTCACAGAGGTCACAGAGTTCTTGTCACTCAGAGGAATGCAAAGCATCCGAAGAGTCCAGGCAACTTCAGTAGAAGTTAAATCATCTTCGAACTGTGCTCCACAGGAGGAACTGTCAGAACTTGTTCTGACTGAGGAGGAAGAAATTACAACGATCCTCTTCGTTTGCACAGCTCCTTATATTTTTAAAATCCTTAGTCAGTTCCTACTGCACCACGATCAAATCATCTAATAATCTAATATCGAATTTACCATCTTTGTCGAAAACGGTAAGGGATACACTATACGTCCCAGGTGATTTGTATGTATGAACAGGATTTTCTTTTAAAGAAGACTTACCATCTCCAAAGTTCCAAATAAACTTAGTAGCTTCGCCGAAAGATCGATTCACAAACGAGACTGATAAAGGGGCTGAGCCTCCGAGTATATCTGCTGAGTAAAAAGCACTCAACACATCTTCTGCATTAACTTGAGTGACTACTGTGTCCTTTGATCCGAATTCGTTTTCAACAACTAATGTTACGTTATAAATGCCACTTTTAATGTACTTATGCTCTAGGTTGCGTTTGTTAGATTTATTCCCATCACCCAAGTCCCAAGACCATTTGACTATTGGACCTTTTGAAATATCAGTAAATTTAAATGTATTATTTTCTATTAATTCGGCTTGGAAATCAGCGTTAGCATAATCTAATCCTAAATCTAATTCAAATTTATATAGATAACCTCCAGAGCCATGAGAAAGGTATTTCCCATCATCTAATCTTGTTAGAATTCTTCCTAGATAAGGTTTATTGTTGACTGTATCTCTTATTATATTAAGTGATGGTATATGGATGACACTATTATAACTTATCCCATCGGTAATACCAACATAATTAAAGATTACCGATCTAGAAGCATCGTCATAAAAGTAGTTACCAAAGAATTTTTTATCTGGAACAAAATATGATTTGATAGGTGTCGAAGTATGAAAATTATAAATTCTAAGGGTATCGTAAGTCAATGCTATTGCCAAAGAATCATTTATTAGAAATCCCGAATTTTGAGATAATTGCATATTAGGTACACCGTAACGAAGAACTCCATTTACTTTACTTTGTTTACCTAAATCATATACATTATATGTGTCTGCATTATCAAACCTGTTATAGTATTCTTCGATTTTATTAGGATTGTAGCTATTAATATAATTTTGCGAAGTACTTATTTGAGCATTAGGTAATATTATTTCTGATAATGATTTTATTGAGTCAGTTAATATGTTATACATGAAGCATGAATAGCGCTTATTTTTATAAGCCTCATTAACATAAAAATAATCTGCATAAAGAATTATATTCCCCTCTTTATAAGCTAATAAATATATATTACTTTCACCACCAGTATGGATACTAGGATTACGACCTGGGTCATAAACATGTACTCCAATAGAATCAATCTTCCCTTCTTTTTTTGATGTTATTCTATAGTTCCCTTTATTATTTTCATCGTCAAACTCATAACCAAGTATCCTATTTATATCATCATAGGGTACATCCCATGCTGCAGGCTTATACCTATTCATATCTGGTATATCAACTATCTTATAACCTGAGCCATCCTTGCTCAGATAGTAACCCTTATTTCTATATTTTATAAAATAAGTTGTATCAATTATTTTGAAATAATCAATGCCATCTACTTTGAAATCACTAGACTCATAGCCGTCTTGTTGAGTCCATATAGTATTAGTATCGATAGTTACCAATCTATCTAGTACAGGAGGTTGTTGAGATTGTGCTAAGTAGGATGAAAACAATACAAGTATAATTAGAATTCTCATACTAATACCCCACTATTATTTTCTTAGAGAAATGACGATTTCTATATTTATAGACTAATATATAAATACCTTTCTCAAGTTTAACTTGGCTTTTGTGATTTGGAACTGGAATCTTCTCACCCAAATAGTTATAAACTGAAAAGTTCTCTATTTCTGGACTTAACTGAATTATATTTCCATATTGGGAGATTAGTTCACTCTTACCTTCATATTCTACGCTCGTTTCTGTTTCCTTTAGCTTTATCTTATATATATTGGAATTATTAGAAGCTAAGTAGAATAAACTATCTTTCGACATTGCCACATCATTTGTTATTCCTGTATTCAGTTTTGTTGTATCTGGATGAAAGTTAAATAATGTAGCTCCATTGTTTTCTAGTTTATATATTCCAAAAGTGAATATTTTCGAACCTCTTGTGAATATATAAATATCATCTTCAATATTAAATGGTTCAATAATCTGATCATCATTAATGTAAAACCCAATTCCCAAAAATCTTGGTAAATCAAATCTTTTACTAAGTGAAAGACATGTCGTATTCTTATAATTTGCAGAGGAATAAAGCTTATTATTCAAATTATAAACTTTTAATGAATCACCAATTCTATCTATATTATCATCTATTAGGTAATTTGATAATTTATAATTTTCTAAAGTAAAACCATAAAATACATATAAATCAGAAGCACCTCCGCCCTGATATCTATCAGTTCTATCGAAATTACTCTTCCCTCCAAAAAAATATTTACCTTCGGCAAAAGCCACTGAGAATAGATTTGCTTTTACATAGTAGTTATCATAAGCAATCCAATCTGTATTGAACTTCTCTTTATGATATACGAAACGATTAGCTGTGATAACAAGGCAATCACTATAGTCTTTTGCGGCTATTCTGGTTAGATTTTTCTTAGTGTCTATACTCAGATCTATCCAGTTATTACCGTAATCCATAGACCTATATACCATCCCGCTATCCCCAACTACAAACATAGTGTGGGCATTGAGAGAATAGAAATGATTTATTTTGTGAGGTGAATCGAATACAATTTCCCAACTTAACCCATCATCTTCAGATCTATAAACTTTATTTCCTGCCCTACAAAGTATAGTCTCATTATACACGGATATGTCCTGTAGCTCAAGAGAATCATAAGGTAAGGTGATTTTCTCCAAATCAAAATCTAGTGAAAAGGCACTAGATAATGACAAAAAGAAAAAAAGTATTTTAATTTGTGTTGTTTTCATATTTATATAGACACTTGAACGGCAAAAACGTCTCCGAAACAATGAAATTAATTTATTTTTCAATATAATTTTTCTATATCTTAAGGTAAGGAAGATAACAATAATTAACAAAAGAATACTTCGACATTCTCAATGGCATAGGCAGCTTGCTTGCAATACTTGGGTGAATACTGCGTTTCAGAAAAGTGGATTAAAGTCATGTCTTTGGACACCTTTCGATTACGGACTAATTAATAAATATGAGTGAGATAACAACATGAAAATAGCAGTAACTGCAGCAAATGGTAAACTAGGTTCATCTATAGTAGAAGAGCTTAAAAAAGAGATAGGTTCAGAGAACGTAATCGGTATAGTAAGAACTCCCGAAAAAGCAACCCACCTCGGAGTAGAAGTTAGAAAGGGTGATTACAAAAGCAGAGATGAATATAACGAAGCACTAAAAGGAGTTGATAAAGTACTTCTGATATCTGGAATGGATGACCCACAGAAAAGAATCCAACAACATAGAAATGTAATAGAAGCTGCCAAACAGAACGGAGTCACTAAAATAGTATATACTAGTATAGTTGGCGATGAAGAAAACAATGCATTTAGTCCAGTAGTACAGAGTAACCGTCAGACCGAAAAAGACGTACAGAACTCAGGTCTAGATTGGGCAATCGGTAGAAACGGTATCTACATAGAGCCCGATTTGGAGTATATAGGAAATTATAAAATAGATGGTGAGATTAGAAACTCTGCAGGTGAGGGCAGATGTACTTACACAAGTAGAAAAGAGCTAGGGTTCGCTTATGCTAAAATGCTACTAAACGATGAACTAAATGGGCAAACCTATAACCTAGTAGGTGAGCCAATAACTCAACAAGAACTAGCAGACCTAATCAATAAAATTTATAAAACAGACCTGAAATTTACCCCAGTCCCTTACGATGATTATAAAAAGGAAAGAATAGAAGAACTAGGCGATTTCATAGGTAATATAATAGCTGGGATATACAAAGGAATCAGTGATGGTGCAAATGATGTACCTTCTGATTTCGAAAAAGTTACTGGAAGAGCACACAAATCAACTATCGAGTTAATAAAAGAATATAAACAACAAAGTTAACAATGAATATAACGGAGATTAAAATACTTGAAACGATAATAGCGATAGTGCTGTTCTTCCTGATTAGGATAGTAATAGTCAAGCTAATAGATAGGACTGTAACCAATCATTTGTTGCATAAAACTCGTGGGAAGATAATAAAGAAACTTCTTCAGATTACTCTTGCTACTATCTTTTCTATATTCATCCTGACGGTCTGGGGAATTGACCAATCTGAACTAATTATGTTTATGGTCTCTGTACTAACTGTCATTGGGATAGCTTTATTTGCACAATGGTCCCATCTGTCTAACCTCACTTCTGGCATAATAATCTTTTTCAATCATACAGTCAAATTGGATGATTATGTTGTCATCATGGATAAGGAATATGACATTGAGGGTAGAGTCAGCGATATTGGTCTTTTCTTTGTTAGGTTGAAAACTAAAGAAGGGGAGGAAGTTACCTTCCCCAATAATGTCTTTTTGCAGAAAATGATAAAGAAGAAGAATGTATGATGTCAAGGTAGTGATTATTACTTAAGTTATTCTTTGAAATGATAATGACAAACATTATATTTAATTTTAGTAAAAGAACATGAACTATTAATAAATTAAGCTATCTAAAAAAACAGTATGAATATAGCAGTGCTCATAGACGGTGACAATATACCCTCATTTCACGTAAAAGAAATGATGGAAGAAATTGCAAAATACGGGAACCCAACTATAAAAAGAATTTATGGGGATTGGACAAATCCGCATTTATCCAAATGGAAAAACGTACTGTTAGAAAATGCAATAACCCCAATACAGCAATACGCATATACCACTGGTAAAAACGCCACCGATTCTGCTATGATCATAGATGCTATGGATATACTATATTCGGAAAAAGTCAATGGGTTTTGCCTCGTATCGAGCGATAGTGATTTTACTAAATTGGCTACTAGACTACGAGAAGCGGGTATGCAAGTAATAGGGATAGGAGAGAAAAAAACTCCGAATCCTTTTATCGTGGCTTGCGATAAATTTATTTACATCGAAATAATCAGAAGAGAGACTGAGAAGAAAGAGAACCCTACCCAAAAAGAAAAGACCAAAGATAGTCTGGAGAAAATAACACCTAAAGTTATTTCGCTTATATCCTCTACAATATCTGATTTGTCAGACGAAGAGGGATGGGCTTATTTGGGCGATGTCGGAGGTCTAATTCAGAAAAAGCAACCCAATTTTGACTCAAGGAATTATGGTTTCGAAAAGTTGACTCCACTTATCAAATCTACTGGCAAATTCGAGGTAGAGCAAAGAGAAAGCTCAAAGAGTAAATACAAACTAATCTACGTACGGAACAAAAAGAAGAAATAGAGTTTTCAAGTGTAAAGGATTTTGATAATCTTTATATACCATAAATTTAAACCCAAAAACAAACCTATGATTACAAAAGAATACTTCGATTTTTTCGCTGAACTAGAGCAAAACAACAACAAAGAGTGGTTTGATGCCAACCGCAAGCGATACGAGAAACATGTAAAAGTAGCTTTCAAAAATTTAGTAGAACAGATAATCACAGAAGTCGCTTTTGTAGATGATTCTATAGCTTCGCTCGAGGCGAAAGATGCTATATTCCGTATCAATCGCGATATACGATTCAGCAATGATAAGACTCCTTACAAAACTCAAATGAGTGCTATAATTGCTCCTCTCGGCAAGAAAGATAAGACTTCCCCAGGACTTTATTTCGAGATAGATAAATCTGGAATTAATGTATATGGCGGAACTTACATGCCAGATAAAGACCAGTTGCTTAATCTTCGAAATAAGATTGCTGAAGATATGGATGGATTCCACGAGGCACTGGCTAATAGGGATTTCGTAGCTCACTATGGCGGTTTCGCTGAAGCAGAGAAACACAAGCGTTTACCAAAGGAGTTACAACATGCTGCCGAGGAAGAACCACTAATTTATAATAAAGGGTTTTACTTTATTAGTAGAGAGGAAATTGACTTCGATGAACCAAGAATAGTTGACATAGTTATGATAAAATACTTAGCAGCTAAACCAGTATCAGATTGGCTTAGAAATGCGATTGGCTGATATGTTTTGTAATTTCTATTCCACAAATCCTCTGCCCTCAATAATATACTTTGATTGATAAAAAGAGAAACTAAAAAATATTAATAAAAAGTGCATTTTTTACTTGACTTGTTTTCAATAATTTATTAATTTAATCTATTGTTATAACAGGCAGTACATGAAATTTAGCAAATTAGTCATTTTAGTCTTACTTATCGCAACCCCTCTTTTATCTCAGTATCAGATAAAAAAGAGTACTACTTCTGCTAGTGGTGGTAAGCAATCCAACTCTAGCAATACGCTGTATCACACAGCAGGTCAGCCAATTGGTAATTCTAGCTCTAATAGTCAATATTTACTTCGAGAAGGGTATATATTCTATTATTTGGAAGACCCAGTTATACAACTAAGCGATGAGCCACTTGCACATTCAGATACATTCACCCTTGACTCTATACTCGATGCTAGCTCTATTCGATTCTATATACAACCAGCCGAAGAGATAACAAATGCTGAAGGGTATGTGTTACTAGCCAGAGCCAATGCAGACCCACAAATCATAGTTACAGACGGCAACTACCCAAGTTTGTATTATTCATCTAATAGCACCAAAGTAGTGTCTATACTTACAGACAAGACGGCAGATAAGATTACAGCATCTGGATTACAACCTAGTCAGACTTATACATTTTTTCTTATACCGTTCAATTGGAATGGCTCTGATAATGCCTCTATAAATTTCAAAACTGACGGTTCTATACCAAAGATAACTCAGACAACACCTATTCCCACTATGAGTGAATGGGCGTTGATATTACTCGGCATTACAATCCCTATAATTGTATATTTCAAAATGAAAACATAGGCATCATATATGAAAAAGATTATTCTATTTTTATTATTACTACCGATTTTAGCAATAGCTCAAATCCCAGAAACTATGAACTACCAAGGTCGTTTGGAAGATAATAGTGGGAATGCTGTAGCAGATGGTAATTACTCTATAGTTTTTACAATCTATGATGCTGCCACTAATGGTACTTCGCTTTGGACAGAGACTAGAACCGTAACGACTGAAGACGGATTTTTCAATCTAACTTTGGGAGAAAATACAGCTATTGACATTAGCACTGACCAACAGATATGGCTCAATGTAAATATTGGTGGTAACAATTTGACTCCTCGTACTAAGTTAGCCGGTAGTTTGTCGGCTCTCTCTACAAAGTCCGTTGAGAATACAGCATCAGCTGGTAATTCCGTTGTTAGTTCTATTAATACTTCGTCAGGTGGGGTAGATGCAAGTAAAATAGGTAATGGGAGTGTGTCCAACGCTGAATTTCAATTGCTAGATGGAGTTGCTAGTGCATTAGTTGGTATTACTGACTCGCAGACCCTAACTAATAAAACTATAAACACTGCTGATAATACTATTACTATTGACGCTTCTGATGTTGCAACTGGGACTTTTGTAGATTCGAGAATAGCAGCTTCCAATGTAACACAACACGAATCAAATATTACTATTGGTAATTTGAATGGGGCTCCAGCAGGTACAGTCGTAGGTACAA
>JAGXGG010000001.1 GCA_024636855.1 Ignavibacteriota bacterium
AGATTAAGAGCAAGAATTTTGGAAAAAAGGCAAAGAGTAACTTCATTTATTAACTTAAGTGAACGAATTTAAGCATTTCTCCAATCTAATTTTGCTGTATTATTTTTACATTAATTATTAAAAGGATAAGCAGAATGAAAATGCAAAAGAAAATATTAGGATTCGCCTTGATTTTAGTGATGGCAAGCACTTTACAAGTTAAGGCACAATATGACAAACAAGACAGCAACTATAAAAAATGTTTTGTTGGTAGCACTTTGTTTTTATTAGGTAATTTATCTACTGTAAACAGACCTGATTTTATTCAACTCAATTTAGGCTATCGTATCACCGGAAGAGATGTAATTTCGCTTGAACTAATAACTTGGAAATCTGCTTGGCCACTTGGTATTAACCCTATATTTAATAAGGTATACGGCACACCTGAAGAAAAATTCCCAGGATATATTAGAGATTATGGTGTTGGCCTTGCTTATCAAAGGTATTTTTGGAAAGGTCTTTACTTAGCAGTACACGTAATGCCTACTTTGCAAACATATTTGAATGAAAACGGTAATAATGTTGGTAATGGTTTCATGATATTCAATACAAACCGAGTAGGATATCACATTAAACTCTTTAATGATAAGTTTTTTATAGAACCATCACTTGGTTTTGCCGGCCGTCCTTATCACACTGAAATGCCTGATGGTTTTAAACAAAAGGATGACAAGTGGCCAAAATACACATTTGAACCAGGGCTGCATTTTGGATTTAATTTATAGTAGAAAATTTATAAACACACACAAAAAAACAAATTATGAACACACAAAAAACACCACAAAATTCACTGGAAGACATCAAAGTCAGTTTGAAACTGAAGCTTGCTACGCTGTGGGCGAGTTTAATGTTTCTAATTATCTATCTTGATTATTTCCACTTATATATGCCGAGTAGCATCGAAGATATTCTTATAGGGAGGGTGTTTGTATTTGATATTACGCAAGGATTTCTTGTTGCAGCACTCGCCTTAGTGACAATTCCAGCACTGATGATTTTCCTTTCTGTTACCCTGCCGGCTAAAATAAATCGCTGGGTAAATATCATTTTTGCTGCGCTGAATATTCCCGCTTTATTGTATAATTTGGTAGGAGAGGCTTGGATGCACATGGTGTTTGGCGCTGTTGTAGAAGTTGTTCTTCTTTGTCTAATTATTCGTTATGCATGGAAATGGCCTCGTATTGAAACATGAAAAACCTATGAACGAAAAATTTATGAAAAGTATGCGAGGATCACTTTTCTAATTAATGGATTTATGTTTTTGGTGGGTGCAATTCCTCACACCTTCGGCATTAATACGGACCCTGCATTGGTTCAGATTATTAGCAGTCAGATATGATTGGCAATTGCTAACTCTTTGGAAAATAGAGAAGCCATTACCTTAAATTATATTATACAAATTAAAACAAAAAACCCTAGCTTTTGCTAGGGTTTAATTTTTATAGATTATTCACTTGACCATGCCTTTGGCTTGGCAAGCAGGCTCAGTGAACTAAAGTTAGTCATACTTCTCAAAAAGAATATCACGTCTGCCGTAGCCGATTTCCATTAGGTTCGCACGGGCTTCCTTTATCATATCATCCCAACCGCATAAGTAGAATATAGCATCTGGCTTTTCAGCGTATAGCTCTTTGTAGATAGGGTGCAAATATCCCTTTCTGCCAGTCCAATCAGCACTTTCTTCACGCGATAATACTGGGTGGTAGTGGAAATTATTGTCTTCTTTGTCCAATGCAAATAGCTCGTCGGGGTAGCATAAATCTTGTTTATTACGTGTACCGAAGATAAGGTGCATTCCTTTGTGGGGAATATTCTTGTTAAGAACGTCGAGGTACATAGAGCGGAAAGGCGCAAGTCCAACACCAGTACAGATAAAGCAGATTTCTTTGTCAATAGTGTCTGGTAATACGAATCTACCTAATGCACGAGAAATAGTCAGAGTAGAGCCAACTTTTACTTCATTGAACATATATGCAGTACCGTCTCCCCCTTCCTTGAATACAATTAGTAGTTCTATTTCATTGTTGCCTTTTGGCTCAGAAGAAATAGAGTATTGGCGATAGTTTTTAGTACTGTTCAATGGCATATCGACTTTTACATATTGACCTGCTTTGAAATCGAAAACATCTAAATCGTTGAATCTTAACTGAAATCTTCTAACTGCTGGAGTTTCTTGAATTATATTATATACTTCGGCTTGGTAATATTCTAATGCCATAGTTTTTTTGTTTTTGTGATTATAAAAAATGTAAATTAATAAAGTTCAGCGATATTTTATTTTATTGCTGATATTAAACTTTATAAATTGCTACTTCGTATTAATGATTTTGCAATAAACGAATTAGTTAATGAATTCTTATAGTTTGGCGATTAGTGGTTCTTGGGTATTATTTATAGTATTGGCTTTGCTCATTATTGGTGTTAGTTTCTATTCATATAGAAGCACAAACCCACCGATATCAGGTGTGAAGAGGGCTACCCTGCTTTCTCTAAGGATTATAGGTATGCTCCTTTTACTATTTGCTATATTCCAACCGATAGTAACTAATTCATTCGATGAAGTAATAAAACCCAAAATTGCTTTCCTAATTGATAATAGTGAATCCATCTCAATAAAAGATGCAAGTATAGATAGAAAAGAAGTTTACACTAAGATCATCAAAGAAATACAAGATAAGGCCAACGAAAATGATATTTACTTTACATTTGATGACAATATAAATGATCTGAAATATGATAATTTAACTTCCCTTTTAATACAAGGTAAACGAACTGACATCTCAAAAGCAATGCGAGAGTTGGAATACCGACAAGACACATCTAATATTCAAGCAGTAGTACTCTTAACCGACGGAGCCTATAATGCTGGTGAAAACCCATTCTATGCAGCACAGAGCTTTGGTAAACCAGTGTTTTCAGTAGGTATAGGCGATACTAACAGCCCCAAAGATTTGAAAATAACAGATCTTATTACCAATGAAGTATCATATATTAATACACCTACACCTATATTTATTAATTTAGATGCTAATGGTATCTATGATAAGGAAGTAAATGTAAAGGTCACTACAAATGGGAAGTTGATTGGTGAAGAGAAAGTTATATTAGACAAAAACCAAAGCAGATATAAGCTGAAATTCTCCTTTACTCCAAATAAACCTGGAAATTATAAGCTAAATGCAACTGTTGATAGTTTTGATGAAGAGATAACAAAGCTAAATAATAGTAAATCTGATATAGTAAGAGTTTTAGAAAATAAGAAAAGTGTTGCTTTATTTGGAGGACGTCCTAGCTATGATGTATCATTCCTAGTAAAAGAGTTGACAAAAAATAAGAATCAGGAATTACACAAATACGTTCAGAAAAATGCAACTAGCTTCTATGATGATTTCAAACAGAAAGACCTGCAAGATGCTGAGATAATAATACTAGTTGGGTTTCCTAATGCATCTACTGATATTAAGTATTTAGAGCTAATAAAGCGAGAATTGGACAGAGGTAAACCTCTTCTATTCATAGCTTCAAGCGATATAGACTACAAGAAATTAGCTAAACTTGGGGAACACGTTCCTTTCACAGTACTTTCAGAAGGAAAAAATGAAATGGAAGTATTACCAAGTGTTAACACTAAGGAAGTTGGTAACTCTATTCTAAGAGTGAATGGTGATAAAAGTGATATTGAAAAATGGAATGCTCTCCCCCCTATTTCTAAAACTGAAACTTTCATAAAGCCAAACCCAGAAGCTAATATATTAATGAACTATACTTTCGGTAATAGCTCAATGAATGAGCCATTGATAGTCTCACGTACATTGGGTAATAAACGTGGCATATTTGTATTGGGATATGGATTGCAAAGATGGAAACTCCAAGGATATGCCGAGGAACTCTCAAAAGGTAAAGATGTAGTGGATTTATATGCTCAGCTAATGGATAATAGCGTTCGTTGGTTAAGTATTGATAACAGCTTCGATTCTTTTGTGCTAAAAACTAATAAGCGTACATATACAGAAGGCGAAACTGTAGAGTTCATAGCACAGCTTTATGATGATAGTTATTTGCCAGTTGATGAAGCGAAAATAGCTGTGACTGTAAAAAGTGAAAATTCTAAACCTCGAGAACTATTGCTATCTGATATTGGTAATGGGCAATACTATTATAAGCTAGATAACCTTTCAAAAGGTGACTACACTTATGAGGGTAAAGCAAGTATTGGAAACGATGTAATGGGAAAAAGTAATGGTCGATTTATAGTTGGCGAGATGAACCCAGAGTACTCCGAATTAACGATGAATAAGAATCTACTTGAGAGTATTTCAAATGCCACAGATGGTAAGTTTTACTCTAATAATATAGACAATCTTTTCGACGAAATAAAAACAAAAGAAAACTTCAAAGAAAAATTTATTTCCAAAAAGCAAGATTATGCACTTTGGAACCTTCCCTTATTTCTTATAATTTCACTTATGTGCTTTGCTACAGAGTGGGTTATACGGAAACTATCAGGCTTAATCTAAGCTAATTCCTATAATAAAGGATAAAAGAGTACGGAAACTAACATCACTATTTTAGTTTCTTAGTGAACTTTTTTGTTGCATTATACGTTTGGGTATTATAATTTTGTACAATAATAAACTAATATAGTATAATAAGTTTCCAAACAATGAATATAGAAAAACCAATATCATCAAAAGATAAGATACTACAAGCAGCACAAAAAGAATTTATGCAATTCGGATATACTAAAATTACTGTAGACGAAGTAGCTAAAACAGCTGGAGTAAGTAAGAAAACCATCTATCAGCACTTCAATAGCAAAGAAGAAATTTTCTGGGAAGTTATGAAGTGTCGAATAACAGAGAAAAAGGATATGTTCCAAGATATATATGATCTCGACATAGATTTTCTTGAAAAGATGCGATTAATTGGGTACAGAAATGCAAAAGATTTAACAAATGCCCCAATAGCCTTTCTGAAAGATTTAAAGCGAAACGCACCTGAACTATCATTAAAAGTAGAAGAAATAAGACGTGAAAGTATAGTAAAGGTTTTCGAAGATTTCTATTCAAGAGGATTAGAGGAAAATTACTTTAGAAAAGACATACCAATAAAAATAGTTTCGGAAATGTATTATGCTATGATGAATCACATGTTTACAATAGCAATAGACAGCAACCAACATTCAATGGAAGAACTATATGATTATTTGAGTATAATATTCTTTGAGGGAGTATTCTCGAGAGAAGGATATACTAAATACTACAAATTAATTGAAAAGGAACAAAATGATAAAAAATAAACTTGAAGGAATTAAAATGAATTACGGAAAGAGCTTATTTGCTCTAATTGCCTTTATGTTGTTCGCAAATATAAATGCAAATTCACAAGAGAAAATATCTCTGGATAATGCTATCAAACTTGCATTAGAAAATAACAAACAACTAAAGAGTGCACTTTATGACGTTAACAAAGCAGAAGCTGACATAGATGAAGCGTATGGAAATACACTACCAAGTGTAGATCTAAGTGCAAATTATACTAGATATTTGCAACCAATGCGATTCTTTATATCAGGTGGTTTATTCCCAAATCCTGATGGAAGTACTGGTGGGCCAGGACGTTTTATAGATGCATCTTCTGATAATGCGATAGATGCGAGAATAGATGTATCTCAAACTATATTCAATTCTGCTGTGTTTCGCTCTATTTCTGGAGCAGATAACTACTATGATGCTGCTAAATTAAATCTGAATGTAAAAGTAGATGAGCTTGTCTTCAATGTAAAGAGCGCTTATCTACAAGCTCTATTACAAAAGGAATCCTATGAGCTAGTAAAAGCAAGTAAAACAAATGCTGAATCTAGTTTCAAAGATATAAAAGTTCTTTATGAAGAAGGTTTAATTGGAGAGTATGATATGATAAGAGCGGAAGTTCAAGTTGAGAATTTTGCTCCTCAGTTAATATCAGCTGAAAATGAATACGAAAATGCAAAGAATAACCTAAAAGTAATAATGGGTATGGAACCCCAAGTTAAAATTGATTTAACTGACCAATTAAATTCATTTAAAGAAGATTATAGTGATGAATATAAAATAGATGAAATTGAAGACAAAATACTATTAGTAAATCCTCAATTATCAGCATTAACAATGCAAGAGGAAGTGAACAAAGATTTCATTGCAGTATATGAATCGGAATACTTACCAACTCTATCTGCTTTTGGTAATTACTCTATTCAAGGTCAATCAAATGATTTCAATTTCCCTACTGCAAGTACATCACAAGTTGGATTAAGATTTAAAATGAATTTGTTCTCTGGTTTGCAGACAAATGCTAAAGTAGAGAAAGCTGAATTGGATTTGAAAAAGACTAAGACACAAAGTGAATATGTAGAGTTATCTTTAAAATCACAAGTGAAAAACTTAGTGAAAAGAATAGAATCTTCTAAGAAACAATTGGAAGCAAATACGAGAAATATAAGTCAAGCCAAAAGAGGGTATGATATTTCTAAAATCCGATATGAAGAAGGAATTGGTTCTCTTCTAGAAATTAATGATTCGGATCTAGCACTGAGAACAGCTAAGATAAACAACCTAAGAACTAAGTTCGAGTTGCTTATATCTTACGCACAATTAGACCAACTACTAGGCAACTATTCAGATAATTATAAAATAGCAAAATAAATAATAAATAGGATTAAAATAAAGTGAAAGCAAATAATATAATAATACTAATGATAATGACAGTTTCATTATTAGCTATATCTTGCTCAGAAAGTGCAAATTCTGAAATATCGATAGAGGAAAGACTAAAAACATTAGAATCTCAGAGATCAGAGCTAGACACTAAAATTGCTGAATTGAGAAGTCAACTCGGAGATGAAAAAAAAGCCATTCCTGTAGAAATCATGAATCTAGGCCAAAATGCATTTTCACATTATGTTAGTTTATATGGTGAAGTTGCATCTGACCAAGATGTAGATATGAATCCTAAATCGATGGGATTAGTTAAATCTGTTAATGTAGAAGAGGGTCAACGAGTATCAAAAGGTCAAACTCTAGCATTACTAGATGACGAAATGGTGAATAAGAGAATAAAAGAAGCTAAAGATAGCTATGAATTCATAAAAACAATCTACGAAAAACAGAAAAGAGTTTGGGAAAAGAATGTAGGTAGCGAATTAGAGTATCTAAAAGCTAAAAATGATTTAGAGTCTATGGAAAACAGACTTTCAATTCTAAAAGAAGAACTATCTAATATGAAGATTGTTGCTCCTTTTAGTGGTGTAATAGATAAGGTATATATCAAAGCAGGAGAAATGGCTTCGCCTAATTTCCCGGTATTTCATATAGTAAGTGAGAGTGATTTGAAAGTTAGAGCAGATATATCTGAGTCAGTATCATACAGATTGAAAACTGGTGAAGCTGCAGAAGTTTACTTTCCTGATTTAGATTTAGATACACTAAAACTAAAAATTAGTGCAGTTTCTAAATCTATAGATAAAGCGAATAGAACAGTAGGTGTATTTGTTGATTTGCCTAAGTCAGTATATAATAGAGTAAAACCATCAATGTTAGCTTCTGTTAGATTCAAAACAGCTGAAATAGACTCAGCAATTACTTTACCTACAAATTTGATCCAACAAGAAGGAACTACTGATTATGTTTACGTAGCAAAGAAAGATGGCTCAGGAAAGTTAGTAGCTGACAAGAAAATCGTAGTCAAAGGAAAATCATATAGTGGTATAACTGAAATACTAGGTGGCATAAAGCCAACTGAGAATGTTATTACAGTTGGTTACGAAGGTCTAAAAGAAGGTGATTTAATCAAAACTACTAATAAATAATTAGAGAATTATAAATGTCGAATTTTAATATATTTAAACCAACGAATTGGGCAATAAATAATAGAGTGAGCATATTTGTTCTATCTATAATATTAGTTCTTGTAGGTATGATGGCATATATCGATTTGCCAAAAGAACAATTCCCAGAACTTGTTATACCTACAGTCTATATACAGACAGTTTATCAAGGGACTTCTCCAGAAGATATGGAGAATTTGGTTACAAGGCCAATTGAAAAGCAATTAAAATCAATGTCTGGTGTTAAAAAAATTACTTCTCAATCAATCCAGAACTTTTCTGCTATTACAATAGAGTTCAATACAGATGTAGAACCTGCTGTAGCAAAACAGAGAGTAGCAGATAAAGTTGATATGGCTAAAAGTGATTTGCCAACTGACTTGGATCAAGACCCTATTGTACAAGAAGTTGACTTCTCTGAAATGCCAATAATGACAATTAATGTATCTGGAAATTATAATCTAGATATATTGAAAAACTACACGGAAGAACTACAAGATAGAATTGAAGCGTTGACTCAGATTACTCGAGCTGATATGATAGGTGCTTTGGACAAAGAAGTCCAAGTTAATCTTGACCTTTATAGAATGACTGCTGCAAACGTTTCCTTCGATGATGTTTTTAATTCTATAAGAAACGAGAATGTGAACATTGGTGGTGGTAATCTAAAAGTAGGTAGATTAGAGAGAGCCCTAAGAGTAATCGGTGAGTTCGATAATACTGAACAAATTGAAAATATTTTAGTCAACAGCAGTAAAGGAAACAAAGTATATCTTAGAGATATAGGAACAGTTGAATTTACAAATGAAGAGAGAAATAGTTTCGCAAGAATGAATAAAGAACCAGTAATCGCATTGAGTATTATAAAACGAAGTGGCGAAAACCTAATAGAAGCATCAAATGAAATAAATGCTATTATAGCTGAATTGCAGGAAACAACATTCCCTGATGACTTGAGTGTAAAAATCACTGGAGACTTATCGAATAATACTAGGGTAGCAATCAATGATTTGATTAACTCTGTTATTATTGGTTTTATATTAGTGACGATTGTACTTATGTTCTTTATGGGAATAAGTAACGCCGTTTATGTGGCTCTGGCAGTGCCTTTGTCATCTGCTATCTCGTTTATACTACTACCCCCATTAGACTTCACGTTTAATATTATTGTTACATTCTCCTTCCCTTTAGGATTAGGGATACTAGTTGATAATGCTATAGTAGTAATCGAAAATACTTACAGATTACACTTTAAAGAAGGAATACCAATAAAAGAAGCAGCCAATCAAGCAGCAGGCGAAGTTTGGGCTGCAGTATTATCTGGAACACTAACTACTTTAGCTCCATTTGTACCGCTATTATTCTGGCCAGGTATTATCGGTGAGTTTATGTTCTTCTTGCCAGCTGTATTGATAATTGTTCTAACTGCTTCTCTATTTGTAGCATTTATTATTAATCCTGTCTTTGCAGTTCAATTCATGGACGCTGTAAAAGATGGAACTAAAACCGGAAAGCCGACGAAAGGTTTTTATATTGGAACATTCATTGCTTTAATATTTGGTATATTATTCAATGTAGGTGGATTACATATACTAGGTAATTTGATTATAATAGCTGTGATATTAGGATATTTGAATAAATTCCTAATCTCCCCTATTTTAATTAAGAACTTCCAAGATAAGATTGTACCATGGATTATTGAAAAGTATAAATCATCTTTAGAATTTGCTCTCAAAAGATTAAAACCGGTGGGGGTACTTGCAATTACTATTGGGATTCTAATATTTAGTTTTATTTATTTTACAATGAACACACCGCCAGTAGCATTTTTCCCAAATCCTGATCCTAATAACGTAATGGTTTATTTAGAACTACCATTAGGAACTAGAGCTGAAGTTACTGATAGTTTGACTGCTATTATTGAAAACAAAGTAATAGATATAGTCGGTGAAAACAATCCAATAGTAACATCTGTAATATCTAATGTTGGTATAGGTGCAGGTGATCCAATGGACCCTGATAGAAGTGTTAAGCCAAACAAAGGTAAGGTAACAGTTGCATTCGTAGAATATGGAAAAAGAAATGGCGAAAGCACTTGGGACTATATGGAAAAAATAAGAAAAGGTGTAGGAGATATACCTGGTGTTGATATCAAAGTTGATAAAGAGCAAGGTGGTCCACCAACTGGTAAGCCTATAAATATTGAAATAGTAGGTGCAGAGTTTGATAAGTTAATCGAGATATCAAAGCATTTCAAATATACTCTTGTGGATTCATTGAATATACAAGGTATTGAGAATTTGCAATCTAATTTAGAGCTAAACAAACCTGAGATACTAATTGATATAAACCGTGAGAAAGCAAATAAAGAGGGGCTTTCAACAGCTCAGATTTCATCCGCCATTAGAACAGCACTTTATGGTAGTGAAGTATCTAAATACCGACAAGGTGATGAAGATTACCCTATTCAAATTCGTTTGAGAGAAGAATACCGTCAAAATATAGATCAGTTGATGAATATCAAATTGACTTTTAGAGAAAAGACAGGAGATTTCAGACAAGTACCTATTTCTGCTTTTGCAGAAATCAGATTCCAAAATTCATTTGGTGGTATAAATCGAAAAGATGCTGAAAGAGTTGTCACACTTAGCTCTAATGTACTTACAGGTTATAATGCAAATGAAATTAACCAGCAAATAACTAAAGCGGGTAATGAATTAAGTTTACCGGCTGGGTATTCCATCAAATTAACTGGTGAACAACAAGAACAAGCCGAAACTGGTGCATTCTTGGCAAAAGCGTTTGGTATTTCTATGCTCTTAGTTTTCTTTATACTTGTAACTATGTTTAATTCTGCTGTTAAGCCTCTTATTATATTTACAACAGTATTATTTAGTGTATTTGGTGTATTACTAGGATATGCAATTTTCAACATGGAATTTGTTATAGTGATGACAGGGGTAGGAATAATAGCCCTTGCAGGTATTGTTGTAAATAATGGTATTCTACTAATTGATTTTACGGATGTAAGATTGAAAGAGGGTATGAAGCCAATAAATGCTATTATGGATGGCGGAGTAGTTAGGTTTACACCTGTTATCTTGACTGCAGCATCTACTATGTTAGGGCTAGTGCCTTTGGCAGTTGGACTTAATATTGATTTTGCTTCATTCTTAGAGAGCTTTGATCCTAATATTTCTTTTGGTTCGGATAATACAGTCTTCTGGGCACCATTATCTTGGGCAATTATATTTGGATTGAGTTTTTCAACTGTTCTAACATTGATTGTAGTTCCAGCTATGTACACTATACAATTTAGTTGGAAACAAAAATATAAACTAGCTAAGAGTAGAGGTAAGAGTCCAGGATCTGCAATGATTTATTCTTTAATCGGTAAACGTCCTAGATTTGCAGGGCAGTAGGAATATAGTCAAGTTGAGTTATTTTGTTACTAGTATAATCGGTTTGGAATACTAGAAAATCCAAACCGTTAGTAACAAGAAGAAATTGAGTTTTTTGGGCCATATTATAAATCCCTATCTGATTGAGAGTAGCTTGATTGAGTTTAATATCAGGCGATTTACACTCCACAATGAGATAGGGATTTCCTTTAGAATCGTGGCAGATTACATCTAATCTAAATTCTTTCTCATTTATTTTGAAACCTATTTCTACTTGCATTCTCGAAAGCAAATAACCATAATCTGATGCAAGAAAATCAATTAGATTCTGTCTAACCCACTCTTCAGGAGTGCATTCTACATACTTTTTTCTAACCTTATCGTATATCTTGCCTTCTTGGAACTTATGTTCAGAAATAGGGATATTTATCTTCGGGAATTCTCTCATATTATTACTTGAGTTTCAAATTTCGTATTTTTGTAAATTATATAAAATGAAATTAAAGAATAATGACTGATAAATTAAATTTACTTCTATGCAGTTCTTCAACTGTCCATCCACTAGGATATTTGGAATATTGTAAAGACGATATTGCTGAATTTTTCTCTAGTTGTGAAGATATTATTTTCATATCTTATGCTAGGCCGGGTGGCGTCAGTTTAGAAAATTATAGCTCTGTGGCTAAGGGTGGGTTTAAAAATGCAGGATTGGAAATCAGAGGAATTGAAGAATTTGATAATCCATTGGAAGCTATTACAAATTGTGATGGTATTTTTACTGGTGGTGGCAATACATTCTTATTGCTGAAATCACTATATGAAAATGGGTTGATAGACCCAATAAAACAAAGAGTTAATGAAGGACTTAGATATATGGGAACTAGTGCTGGCTCTAACGTAGCTGGGCCAAGTATCAAAACAACAAATGATATGCCTATAGTCTATCCACCATCATTTGAGGCTTTTAGCTTTGTTCCCTTCAATATAAACCCTCATTACCTAGACCCGGACCCTCACTCAACTCATAAAGGTGAAACAAGGGAAACTAGAATCAATGAATATCATCATCAAAATGATAATATAGTTGTTGGACTTAGAGAAGGATCAATTTTGAAAATTGAAAACAAAAATATAACTCTAATAGGTGAAAAAACATTACGAGTTTTTGTAAAAGGTAGAGAAGCAAAAGAATACGACAATAATTCGAATATAAATTTCTTATTAGACTAATAATTACTCAGCAGGAAATTGAGCTATGATACATTACAAAAGCCCTTCACAGATAGAAATAATGCGAGAATCTGCAACGCTAGTATCTAAGACATTAGCATTAGTAGCTGAGAATATCAGAGAAGGTATGACAACAAAAGAGCTCGATACTATGGCAGAGCAATTTATTAGAGATAATGATGCTAAGCCTGGTTTTCTTGGTCTATACGGATGTCCAAGTACATTATTAACTTCTATAAATGAAGCTGTGGTACATGGTTTACCTACTGATGAGCCACTAAAAAACGGAGATATTGTTTCTGTTGATTGCGGAGTCCTTAAAAACGGATATTATGGCGATCATGCATATACATTTGGAATTGGAGAAGTAGCAGCTAAAACGATAGAATTATTAGAAGTAACTAAAGAATCCCTTTACAAAGGAATTGAGCAATGCGTTATTGGAAATCATGTAGGAGATATTGGATATGCTATACAAAAGTATTGTGAAGATAGAGGCTTTAGCGTAGTTAGGTCTTTAGTTGGACACGGATTAGGAAGAAAACTTCATGAAGACCCACAGGTACCAAACTATGGTGAACTAGGCAGAGGTAGAGTTCTAAAAAGAGGTATGACATTAGCTTTAGAGCCAATGATAAATGTAGGTACTTACGAAGTAGAAGAGTTAGATGATAAATGGACTGTAGTAACCAGAGATAGAGAGATGTCAGCTCATTTTGAGCATAATATTGCAATTACAAGCAATGGCCCAGATATTCTTTCTGACTTTAGTATAATTGAAGCAGTAATTCAGAAAAATGATAATTTGATAAAAGTATGATAGATAGAATAATTTTAAAAGACCCTTTTGATATGCACATTCACTTTCGTGAAGGTGAAATGCTAGATTTGGTGGCACCACTTAGTGCAGAGACTTTCTCAGGCGGTATTATAATGCCGAATTTAGTCCCACCGGTTGATAATATGGAACGGTTGGATAACTATATTGCCGAAATAGATAATGCTGTGAAAGGTTATAATTTCGCTCCGTTTATGACTATTTTCTTCAAGAAATATAGTAGAGAGTTTTTGGAATCAGTAAAAGGTAAAATAAGAGCTATAAAGCTTTATCCAGCAGGTGCAACTACTAATAGTGACGAAGGAATCAAAGAGATAGAAGATGCATTCGATACACTTAGGATAATGGAAGAATTAGGAATTCCTCTTTTAGTTCATGGAGAGACTCATGGTTTCGTTATGGATAGAGAGCAAGAGTTCTTAAGTATCTATGAACATTTAGCTACTGAATTTCCGAAGTTAATGATTGTTATGGAACATATAACAACAGCAGCTGCAGTTAAGTTATTAGATAAGCATGAAAACTTATTTGCTACAGTAACATTACAGCATTTATGTATTACCCTTGATGATGTAGTAGGTGGGTTAATGCAACCACACAATTTCTGCAAACCAATAGCTAAAAGACCAGAAGATAAATCAGCTTTGCTTAATGCAGCATTATCTGCACATCCGAAACTATCTTTTGGTAGCGATTCTGCACCTCATCCAGTTGATAATAAAGAATCAGCATATTGTTCTGCTGGTTGTTTCACATCACCATTCGCACTTCAATACTTGGCAGACATATTTGAGAGTAGTGGTAAACTAGATAATTTGCAGAAGTTTGTTTCAGACAACGCAATGAGGAATTACAATTTATCCTCCAATAATAAAACAGTTACTCTAGTC
>JAGXGG010000031.1 GCA_024636855.1 Ignavibacteriota bacterium
ATATAAATCTGTACCATTCCTTGTTCTCATTCACAGCAATTGGTATTAGCATTAGCTTATTAAATAGCGATTGCTTTCTATACATCACGAAAAGTGAAAGTAATATCGTTAAAACGAATACTGTACTTGTGTAAGGGGTTAAACTTATATCCATATTTTATTTCTTTTTGTTTTCATTCCAAGTCTTATATTTATTCTCTTGTATCTTTCTGTCCGCCGGTAGCTCTCTTAGAGGCTCACAAGGTTTTAGTGTTGCTCGTAATTCGCTAGGGAGTTGCTGATATAGTTTAGTACCTTCAGTTTTCCAATCCAGCATTTGATCAGATACATCTTTGACAATTTTCGCTGGATTACCTACTACAACTTTTCTATCAGGGATAACCATATCTGCAGGTACAAAGCAAAGTGCACCAACAATACAACCGTCGCCAACTTTAGCATTATCCATTACTACTGCATTCATACCAACAAGGGTATTTCTACCTATCTCACCACCATGAATTATAGCTCCGTGGCCTATGTGAGCAGATTCTTTGAGTAATACTGTTACGCCTGGGAACATGTGTATTGTACAGTTCTCTTGCACATTGCATCCATCCTCTATCACTATACCACCCCAATCGCCGCGTATAGCAGCACCAGGGCCTATATATACATCCTTGCCTATGATTACATTTCCTGTGACAGTTGCATTTGGATGAATATAAGCTGATTCGTCTATTACTGGGATAAACCCGTCAAATTCAAAAATATTTGCCATTATCTAGGTATTTTTATTGTTACTTTTGTTCCTTTTTCCAATTCACTCTCTATGTTCATAGATCCACCAAGCAACTCAAGATTATGCTTGATAATAGATAATCCTAGTCCAGTACCTTGGACTAAACTAGAGATTTTATCTTCTCTCTTAAAAGCTTCAGTCAGATTATTAATATTCTCTTTAGCTATACCTATACCTTTATCTTTTACAGTGATTATACAACTATATCCATCAGCAATCATTTTTAGTTTTATTTTAGGTTTTTCGTTTGAGTATTTTATTGAGTTTGAGAGTAGATTATTTACTATTTGTGAGCATAGTACTTTATCTGAATCTACAAACACATTCTCCTCAGGTAATTGCATTTTCACTACTTTGCTATATGACTTATGATTCTCTACTAGATTTTTTACTTCTTGTCGAATATCAAATACTTTTTTGGATGCTTTTATTTCACCATGCTCTAGCTTACCAATGTTTAGTACATTTTCCATAAGGTCTGTCATTGTATCAATTGATTTTGATATCTTATCCAAATTTTTGAAAAATTTCTCTTCATCACTTCTCTCATAAGATTTTTCGAGTAAGAAAGTAGCAGATTGTATAATTGTAAGCGGAGTTCGAAATTCATGAGAAACCATAGAAATGAACTTTGTTTTTAGTTTATTGAGCTCCATCTCATTGGCTAGAGCTTTTTCTATCTGAGATTTTACTATATTTAGCTCTATTTGAGATTCTATTCTTTTAGTATTTTCTTCCTGTAGATCGCTATTAATCTTTTCCAGTTCTTGTGTTCTTTTGTCAACTTGATTTTCGAGTTGTTTGATAATTAGACTCAATTCTTCCTTATTAGAATGACTTAATGTTACATCTTCAATCATTACACCTAGCCCATAGATTTTGTTGTTTTCATCTTTCAATGGGTAATAAGTCTCTTTAAATAACGAACTTTCTAAGCTTTTCACTCTGTATTGCTCCACAGTTGTAAAGCTTTCTCCTGCAAGAGCACGATCAAAGTTCTTTTTTGCTTTCTCTTTATCAGAATCAATTTGTATATAACCAATGATAGAATTATTCAACTCAATATCAACTCCCCATATATTCTTCATTATTTTACTGTGTAATTGATTGAAGGAGATGTAATTGTAATTATCATCTAAAGCGAAGACTATCAGATTGGGATGGGAATCCAGAATATGCGATAGTACAGATGTATTTTTCATTTTCTCTACCATATTTGCAATATATGGAATTAAATAATAAACAATACATATATAACAAAAAAAAACGCCCCAAACCGAAGTTCAGGGCGCGTTTCAACAGGAGGACCTATGAAATATAGGGGTTGTACTTCTCAGTACATATCTAAAGACGCAGCTATGTTAACTTTAATTGTATGAAATTTAATTTTTTTTTGAATTTTTATTGTCATTTACGTGACAGAGTCATCACAATCTAACAATGTCATTAAAAACAAAGAACTTAGAGCATATCATTTTACTGAAAAGGACGCCGTAATTACAGCTTTTATTGTTTTTAACCGGGACTGGGTATCAAAACTGCCGTAATCAGACACTTCTGTAGAGTTTCTAGAGGTAATCTGGAATACGCCCTGTGAAGCACTTTGAAGTGTACCAACTTCGCTATCAGTATTTCCAGCTAATTTCTCTGCTCTTTCATAAGCGTTTTTACTTGCCTCGCCTAGCATTTCTAGCTTCAAATCTTCTATTTTAGTATAGAAAAATTGGGGTTCAAACGAGCTGATGTTTACTCCTTGCTGAATCAGGTCGGTCGCTTTTTGCGAGATTTCTTCTACTTTATCTAGGTTCCTTGATTGGAATGAAATATTCATAGTCAACTCATAACCTTCCAATTGGTTAGTTTCTCCATAGCCATTATCTTTTTGCTGAAATATCTCACGTGTATAAACGGCACCAAGCTTTATATCATTTTCTGAAACACCATTGTCTTTAAGATATTTGATAGTTTTAGCTTTATAATCGTTTATAATAGTATAAGCAGAAGTCAAATTATTAGATCTAGCTTTTAGAAGTGACATCCATTGCCCCAAATCTGACTCTATATCCTTTTGAGCATATCCCTTTACTTCGATAGAATTTCTGTGTGCATTGTCTATTCTTTTCGCTTCGGTGAAATGCCAACCTAGTAGCCATGCCCCTATTATAATACCGACAGCAAGGAATAGTCCTAAACCAGCAGCATTACTACCTTTCGAAATGTTTTTGTTTTCCATTTATTATAACCTGTTTTGTTTTATAAACTGTAATACGATTAGTACATTTAATTAGTTAGATAAAGATTGATATTTATTCAGCTTTATATTTGAATTCTATTGATTAAATTAGAGAAAAAGTAATAATAAATTTTTAAAAGAATAATGAAAAAACAATCTGCAATAAACATTATGATTGGATTAGTATTATCAATTATACTATTCCATTTATTAATAATAATAAAGATAATTCCTTATGATATTACTTGGGGTGGAAGATTAAAAAATGATAATGAGATGTATCTTTTTGAATCAATTTCGATTTTTATAAACCTTCTACTTTGTATTACATTATTAATAAAAGGTGAGTTTATAAAAAGTACAATATCTATAAAAATAGTAGATATTGTACTTTGGATATTTTTAGTCATTTTCGTTTTAAATACTATTGGTAATGTCTTTGCAGAAACTATGTTCGAGAAATTATTTTCGGTTTTGACTTTACTGTTTTCTTATCTTTTATGGGTTATTGTAAAGAAGAGTAAAGTGAACGAGTTGAAATAAAAATTTGAACTAGTTATTTATCACTTAACTTTTCTATGCATATCATTCATATTCTAGCAATACTTTATTGATCATAAGCGTTTAGTCATTATTAATAATAAAGATTTTAAAATCAAATTTTATAATGTTAAAACGAATACTCAAAATGATAGGATTAATAATATTTACTTTTGTAGTACTGTTAGTTGTTGTGGGTGTACTCTTTCTGAATTTTAGTCCAGAGTTTGGAGGTAAGGCTTCAGATGCTAAGTTAGAACAATACTCCAAATCTGATAATTTTAAGATTGACAAGTTCGTGAATAAAGAAGAGGTGAAACTCAGCTTTACAGCAGGGCAATATGTCGAGATGATATTTAAGTTCTTCCGAACACAGCCCAATACAATTCCAGACAAATCAATCCCTGTAATACACTATGATTCGACTGAGGTTGCTATATACAACTCCGATATTCCACGGCTAATATGGTTTGGGCATTCGGCGTTCTTACTACAAATCAACAGTAAGAATATACTAGTAGACCCTATGTTTGGCGATGTACCAGCTCCTCATCCATGGCTCGGAAAAAGTAGATTTAGCAAATCTTTACCAATAGAAATAGAAAAGTTACCGCATATAGATGCCGTCATACTCTCTCATGATCATTATGATCACTTGGACTATGGCTCTATATCAAAACTTAAATCTAAAGTAAAGCAATTCTACACACCTCTTGGTGTCGGCAACCATCTAACAGCATGGGGAATAGACACAAGTAAAGTAAAAGAACTCGATTGGTGGGACGAAGTAAAGTTCGGTGAGTTTACATTTGCATGTACTCCTGCGCAGCATTTCTCTGGACGAGGAATAGGTGATAATGCCTCTACTCTATGGGCCTCGTGGGTTATTAAAGATAAAGAGAATACTATTTTTTTTAGTGGTGATTCTGGATATAATACTCACTTCAAGGAAATAGGGGATAAGTACGGACCATTCGATTTCGCAATGATAGAATGTGGGCAATACAATGAGCAATGGAAACAAATCCACATGATGCCTGAAGAAACAGTATTAGCAGGCATAGACCTAAAAGCTAAGCTAATTATGCCGATTCATTGGGCGGCATTCAAGTTAGCTTTCCATACTTGGACTGACCCAATAGAAAGAGTCATCAAAAAAGCCAAGGAAATGAATATACCTATTGCTACTCCAATGATTGGTGAAGCAATTCTAATAGATAATAAGAATGAATTCCCCAATAGTAATTGGTGGACTAAATAGTTAATCTTACTTTGATTACTTGTTTATTCTTATACTTTGCTTATATTTAACAGATGAAAACAATTCTTATTTCCATATTATTTTTATTCTCTTTTGGTATAACTAGTGCCGAAAATGAGATACTATATGCCTCGATAGATGAGGGTATTGGCAGCTTTACGTCTGAATATATAGCTACATTAGTAGAAGAAGCAGAAGACGGTAATTACGAGGCATTAATCATTACCCTTAATACACCGGGTGGATTACTTGACGCAACTAGAGATATAGTTAGTACTTTCCTCGAATCAAAGATTCCTATAGTTGTTTACGTAGCCCCAGGAGGTTCACGTGCTGGTTCTGCAGGTGTATTCATTACTTTGTCTGCTAATATAGCAGCGATGGCTCCAGGTACAAATATTGGTGCAGCTCATCCGGTTGGTATGGGTGGAGAGTCAGGAGATAGTTCAGATGTAATGACACAGAAAGTAACAAATGATGCCGCCGCACTTATCCGTTCTATTGCTAAAAAAAGAAATAGAAATTTAGATTATGCAGAGTTAACAGTAAGGGAATCATTATCATATTCTGAAACAGAAGCTCTAGATAGTAACCTTATCGACCTAATTGCAAAAAATAGGAATGCTCTAATAAAAGCTATTCACGGTATGAAGGTAGAGACTTCTGCAGGTGTAAAAACACTAAATACAAAAAATGCGGAAATAATAATAAGAGACAAAGATTGGAAAGAGGGATTACTTAGTTTTCTTTCCGACCCAAATATAGCTTATATATTTATTCTACTTACTATGTATGGTATTATGATAGAGCTATATAATCCAGGTGCTATTTTCCCAGGAGTTATAGGAGTTATGTCAGCGATTTTGGCAGGATTTTCATTGCAGATGCTGCCGGTTAATTACGCTGGTTTAGCACTTATGATAGTTGGTATCGTATTGTTTATATTGGAAGTGAAGATAGTCTCGTTTGGTATGTTGACCATAGGCGGTATTATAGCTTTCCTACTAGGTTCTATTATGTTAATTGATTCACCGGGTGATTTTATGCAAATTGGATTCGAAATAATATTGGCTGCTACACTACTGACAGCCGGACTATTCATAGGAATAGTAATGCTTGCAGTAAAGTCGCAGAAAAAGAAAGTCGCCTCGGGGATTAGTACTCTCGTGGATAAAGAAGCAGTGGTAATAAACGAGATTACTCCTGAAAAAATGGGACAAGTGAAAGTAAGAGGTGAGATATGGAGAGCTAAATCAGCTAGTTCACACCAGAAAAAAGATAGAGTTATAGTCAAATCAGTTGATGGTTTGACTTTAGAAGTTGAATAGTATTTATAAATAATTATATTAGAGGTCATTATGGGTATTCCATTTATAGTAATTCTGTTTATAGCAGCATTTTTATTTTTCTCCATGATTAAAGTACTAAACGAGTACGAACGTGGAGTTATATTCAGATTAGGTAAGCTGCAAGGGGTAAAAGGCCCAGGTCTTATTATCTTAATCCCATTCATAGATAAGATTATGAAAATTAGTTTGCGAACAGTCGTACTCGATGTAGAGTCGCAAGACATAATCACTCGCGACAACGTATCACTGAAAGTGAACGCTGTTCTTTATTTCAAAGTTGTTGCTCCAGATAAAGCTGTAATAGAAGTAGAAAACTACCTATATGCTACTAATCAACTAGCACAGACAACTTTGCGTAGTATAATCGGTCAATCTGAACTAGACGAAGTGCTAGCAGAGAGAGACAAAATCAATGAGAAACTACAAGTAATAATCGATGAAGAAACTGAAAATTGGGGTATAAAAGTAACTGCTGTCGAAGTGAAGCAAGTTGACCTACCACTGGAAATGCAACGTGCTATGGCGAAACAAGCAGAAGCAGAAAGAGAGAGACGTGCGAAAGTCATCAATGCTGAGGGTGAATTCCAAGCAGCTCAAAAATTGACCGAAGCAGCAAAACAAATGCAAGATTACCCAATCTCATTACAGCTTCGTTATTTACAAACACTAGGTGATATAGCTACTGAGAACAACTCAACTACTATATTCCCGATACCAATTGATTTGTTCAAACCATTCATTGATGGAATGAATAAAACTAACTCGCAAAATGTGAGCAATGTAGAAGCACAAATAAAGGACTTCGGTGAATCAAAAAGCTAAGGTTTTTAGTGTTAAAATTTAAAAATGAAAAGCTGCTCTAAATAGGGCAGCTTTTTTTTGCTTAGAGATATTGAATATGTCTCCTCTCACTGATTTTATCTCCTGTCAATCAGAGGAAAGAGCCTGTTCTGAACAAATCAGACAAGCAATAAATGGATGTTATTGAATTAGTATTCATGCTAATAGGTATTATTTTATTACTTTGAAATATATTAAAGTATTAGTTGTTGTTTCACTCTATTAAGAATTTCTCTTTATAAATTCCTTCTACATTTAGCATGCTTATAAAGTAAACTCCACTCTTTAATTTGGTATTGAGTTTGAATGAATTATTTCCTTCATTCAAATATTCTAATTTCTTACTAATTAGTACCTTTCCACTTAAATCATATAAAGAATATAAAATTTGGTCAGGGAATTCAGCGATAATATTAACTTCAACATTTCCATTATCAGATGTAAGACTTATATTTAGATTTTTATGAGTTATTCTCTTTTCTATATTTACAGAAGTTGGATTGTTCGTTCTTTTATATATCACTTTACCACCAGCCAAAGTAAAGCCATCAAACTTTAGAAAACGGTTTACATTTATACTATCTGTAAAGTCCATTTTTTTCCAACTGATACCCCCATCAGTAGTTTCTAGTATTGGAAGACTCCATCCACCAATTGCCCCATTCATTTCGTCCCAAAAACAAATTCCTTGTATGCTTGTATAAGGGTGTCTAATCTCAGTCCAGGTTAATCCCTTGTCCGAAGATTTGAGGATTGACGTACTATCGGCTGTTAGGTTTTGAACAGACACAAATGTAAACTTCCGGTCTGTGGTAAATTCAATCTTCCATCCTAACTCATCACTTACACCAGTATTATATACTAAATTCCAAGTGTCACCACCATCGGAAGTTCTGTAAACTACACCACCATCAAATCCAGTACCTACAATGATACCTTCTTCGTTGTTATAGAATTTTATGTCAACTAGTCCCTCTATTTCATCGCTTAAATCGGTTATTTCCCAGCTTAGACCCAAATCTTTTGATCTCATAATCAAAGCTGAACGAAAATATGTTCCAACTGCAAAGATTGTACTATCTTCGTTGATATGAATTCCACAAATACCATGGAATGTAGTGTCTTTTATTGGAATTGTGTCCCAAGTAGAACCACCATCAGAAGTTCTATATATACCATTTCTAAAAGCACCTGCGAAGCCGATATCTTTACTAAGGAATTCTATCGAACGCAAGTAGCCGTTAAGCACTCCACTAGTGTCCCAAGTTTCTCCGTAATTAATTGTTTTAAAGACTGTATCTTTGTGACTATTAACTGCCCAGCCGAGATTATCTATAAAAAACATATCATCACATCTATTACCAAAGTGAGCACTATTTGGCATTGGTTCCCATTGTTGTGATATAACGGTATTGAAGGTAATAATCATTAATACTAACAAGTATAATGTTGCTTTCATAGTTTCCTCTGTTTTTTGTTTTAGCACCTTTGCTGATTTACAATTAACACCCACAAAAGTTGCATTAATTAGTAAGATAGTTTTTTTATAAGACACAAGGAATGTCAGATTAGTTACAAATTGGAACTGAAATGTAGTATTTTCTTTCATTATACATATTACTTCAGCTAATGATATAAGTCACATTCAAACAATTTATTCAAAAAAAAAAGGAGCCGTCAGCTCCTTTTTTTCATTTTCTCTTACTTCTTCGATTCTGTTTTCTCATCATCTTGGATGAAATCAAACCAAGTTTTATATAATCGGACGCTGTTTTCTAGTCCTTTTATATGGTGACCCATACCCTCAAATTCTTGTAGGGTTACATCTTTCTTGTATTTGCGTAAACTATCTGCCATATATCGGCTACCCTCTATCGGTACTCTACTGTCGTTAATACCATGAGTAAGTAGCAATCTTCCTTCCATGTCATAAGCGTTGTATAGGGGAGAGCGGCTGTTTAGCTTTTCTTTCTCAGTTGCTGGGTCACCAGCTTCTAGTGTTACCCAATCTGGGATATTACAATGCTCATAGAAGTGAATAATATCCGAGAAACCTGCATGTGCTATACCGAATCCAAAGCTAAAATCATCTTTGTGTCCGTTGACTTCACCGGGGAATGTCATCAATCTCATAACAGCATATCCACCGTGACTTCCACCATGTACTCCAACTCGTTCAGCTGGGATTCCAAGCTTTTCTGAAATATATTTAGCAGCATATATTATATCTAGAATCTCGTTCCCACCCAAATCCTTATCGTTCAGAGCAAAGAAGTCCTTACCAAATCCACTACTTCCACGCGGCGATGGACTAAGCACATACATACCAGCATTAGTCAATATCTGCTCACGTACATTATAAGTGTTACCACCACCGTAGAATGATTGGATTAGCACTCTTTGTTTGTCTTTTGGTAGTGGATCTTTTGGCTTATACAAGAAAGCATGAAGCATTCTTTGCTTACCAGTCGCTGGGTCTATATCAAATGTAGGGAATTCAACTTTTTCAACATCTGCTTTTATTATTTTGTCTTTTAGTTCTTTTGGTAAATCTGCTCTAGTAGTCTCTGTAAACCCGTTTGGTGACAATGTGATTTCGTCTATTCTGAACATAGTAGTAGCACCGTTAAGCTGAGCTAATAACTTACCATCCTCTATGTCTTTGAACTCAAGTGTGAAAGGATATTTCTTGTTTGTAGTTATTTCACTATTAATTGGGTCAACTAAGTATAGAGTACTTTCGATAGGGTTTGAAGTGTTTACTAAAAGGTAGTCTTTACCTTCCAAAGAAGTGATTTCTGCACTTACAACATCTTCTGTGAATTTAGTCACTTGCATTGTTTTCTTGTTCTTCACATCATAACTATATACATTTTTGTAGCCATCTTCATCCGAAGTGTAAAGTAATTTACTTCCATTGTCAATCCAAGTAGATAGTATATCTGGGAAGAATCTACCTTTCTTAGTATTTGTGATTATAGTACTTTTTCCTTTTTCTACATCGACTAGCATCAGATTTGCTTTAGTTCTATCTGTGTTTTTCAGTACTGAAGCCACAATGAATTTATTATCTGGAGAAATAGATGGGCTAGCCCAAGTGAATCTGTACTCCGGACTATCTTTGATAATAGTAGAACTCAGACCGTTTTCCAATGACATTATTCGTAGCTCACCTTCTCTATCCTCTAGTTCTCCCAATCTAACTATATAAGCGATTTGGTTTTTATTCTTATTGAAATTCCATCCGAATATATAAGGTACATCTGTCAATTTCTCAACATTCTTTGTTTCCAAATTCAATCTGAATAAATCAATTTTCTCATCATTTACCTCATCACCCATCCAATAGATAGAATTGTCGTTAGGATTGTATCTGTTAGACCATACATTTCTAAGAGAGTAGTCTATATCTGTAATCTGAGTTCCATTTTCGAAATCAGGATTATCCAAACTCGTATAATTAAGAGATGTAATATCACCAACTTTGTAGTAAAATATTTTCCCAGATTTATAATATGCTTGGAAATTGGAGAAAGGGAATCCTTCGAAAAAAGGCTCCAAATCTACTTTTCTACCTTCATATTCGACTACATATTCACTAGTTTCTTCTTCTTGTACTTCTTCATTTTTAGCACAAGATATTAGCATAAGTAAAGCAAGAGCGGAGATTATAAGTCGTATTTTCATATTTTCCTTTATTAAAATCAGTAATTTGACAAGTCTAAAAACTAAGGAAAGTTGAGTTAAGAAAAAAATACATTGTTGCTATTTGTCTTGTTTTAGATATTCCGAACAAAATAGAGTAAATTAATACTCGTTATTGAGCAAAAATTAAAAGTATAGAGTTAATCAAGAAAATGAGTAGAATAAACCCTATTAAAATCAATAGACCAGAGCCGTATTTGCTACAAGCAGAATGGGCAGATGGAAAAAAAGCAATAATCTCACTTGAGATGCTCCGTCGGGAATGCCCTTGTGCATACTGCAAAGGAGAGAAGGTCGGTAACAAAGTTTACTCTCACCCAATAGAAGTAAAGGATGAACCTGGAGCTTTTGATTTGAAAGATATGAAGCCAATTGGGAATTATGCATTGGCCGTTATATGGAAGAGTGGTCACGACACTGGAATATATACTTGGGATTATTTCAGGGAAATATTAGTAAAAAATGATATATCTAATGATGAAGAAGCATTGAAAATACAAGCTGAGAAATATGAAAAGTCTAAGAAAAAAATCAAGTTAGATGTACTTTAAGAATTTATTACCCGAAATAACAACACTATATACACAATCCGAACGTATTCCGATTAGATATTGCAATATAACAGTAAAAGAGTTAAATTTGTGATTGTAAAAAGTAGGCTATTGATAGATGATAGCAGTTTTGTTTATACTATTTAGATTATATTTTATGAGCATAGAAGTAGTTAAGTTCAATACAAGAAATAAACCTGAATTCGTGAAAGAATTAAGAATGAGGGTAAACTCTTATTTTAAAGAAAAAGGTATTACAAAGTATGCTAATACCGAAATGAAAGTCAAAACTATAGTTATGATTTCATTGTATTTTGTTCCTTTTATACTGATGTTAACCGGTGTTGTCTCTGGGTTTTTACCAGTATTCCTCATGTGGATATTGATGAGCTTTGGTATGTCAGGTATCGGGTTATCAGTAATGCACGATGCTAATCACGGTGCTTATTCACAGAACCAAAAGGTAAATAAAACTCTGGGGTATTTGGTTAACTTCCTAGGAGCTTACCATGTGAATTGGAAAATACAACATAATGTATTGCATCACTCATTCACGAACGTAGATGGTCACGACGATGATATAGAAAGTAATCTGATGAGACTTTCTCCTACTCAAGTCAGAAAGAAAATATTCAGATTCCAAGCATATTATGCCCCATTCCTATATGGGTTACTTACATTCAATTGGTTATTATTGAAAGACTTCTTACAAGTCTATAAATACAACAAAGAAAACTTACTTGCTGGTCAGAAGTTAACTCTACGCAAAGCGACCACTGAGATTATATTAAATAAAGTTTGGTACTTGGCTGTTACTCTAGTACTTCCAATGCTAGTGGTAGATTTGCCTTGGTGGCAGATATTTGTCGGATTTGCTTCTATGCACTTCATTTCTGGTGTTTTACTTTCATTTATATTTCAGTTAGCACACGTTATCGAAGAAACTGAATTTGTAAAACCAGATGAAAATTTGACAATAGAAAATAACTGGGCAATACACCAATTGCTAACAACAGCGAATTTCGCTAAGAAAAGCAAGATACTATCATGGTATATTGGTGGTCTGAATTATCAGGTAGAACATCATCTATTCCCGAATATATGCCACGTGCATTATAAAAACATATCGAATGTAATAAAGTCTACTGCCGAAGAGTACGGAGTTCCTTACTATGAGCATAGAACTCTATTTGGAGCTATCAAAAGCCACTTTACTTTGCTGAACCAATTGGGTACTGGCAAGTATGATGAGAAATTGGCTAAGGCTTCGTAAAGTAAAATTAGTATAGAAAATAAATGAAAGCAGATTCAATATATGGGGCTGTTTTTTTTTTGTTAATGTAATTTAAGAAATATAAAATTGTGACAAAATTAATTTCCATTTGTTAATTATAAAATGGATGCTTAAACTTTATTATAAGAGATATTTATAATGAATAAATTCTATATCTTAGTACTTATACTATTGACACCATTAACACTTATTTCAAAATTGGAATTAGATCCATTGTCAATTGATATGCAACAAAATTCAACTCTGATTGCAAAAAACAAAATTCTAATACATTATAGTCTCTACGCAACTAACAATCTTACTTTCTATCACCCAATTAATCTTTTTGACGGAAAAAGTTGGCAACGAATTCCAAGTGAGTACGAAGATGACTTAGGTAACAAGGAAAGTTTTAAGCTTTCAGAGAATAGGAATAATATAGCAATCGATAATGACGATAATATATGGGTAGTTGGTAATACTAACGGTTTGTATAAATGGAATGGTTTAGAATATAAAAAATATAGTATCAAAGATACTTATTCAGATAAAAGACAATATGAATCTATAGCAATTGATTCTTCAGATAATATTTGGCTGACTACTAGAGTAATTTTGGCTCATGAGCCACCTTATATTAATTATTTTTCAGAGGTATATAAATATGATGGGACAGATTTTGAAATTGTTCTTAAAGATAGCGGTAATCTATCTTTAGGTTTTACAAAAATGTACGTTTCTTCTGAAGGAAGAATTTTCATTTTCAGATCGTCAATTTTTCAAAATATTATTGAAATTACTCAATCTGGTGCTATTGCTTCACGAACGTTAAAAACCCCTCACTTTATAATAGATTCTACAAGGAATGAACAAAGATTTGCTAGATTAAACAAAGTATTTGAATATAAAAATGAATTTTGGTTTGCACTAGGAAGTAATTCTCCACCGGATCCTGGTGTAGTAATTTGGGATGGGAAAGATAAATGGAAAGCATTGAGCGAAGTTAATAATTACAGGAGAAGATACGCACTATTCGATGGTTTTATCAATAGTGATTCCCTATTTGCAGATGCTGAAGGGGTCGCAGTAGATGCTGAAGGAAAGCTTTGGATAGGTGGTAGAGGTTTTTTAAATTATTTAGATGAAAATGAAAAGCTTGTAATCCCCGACTTAAGTGACTTTCTAAATAAATCTACTTTTTATAGTCATACTGTCATACCAGATAGTGGGAAAGAACCTAATGAAAATCATATTAAGTTTAATAGTTCTAGAGACTCTGTAGTTGCTATTATCAAAGAAATCTTCAACCGTGATAATGTAACCAAACATGAATTCGGTAAGATCAGTGGTTTGGAAGGGTATATAGATGATATAGTGAGTAGTAGTGATGGAAGTTTATGGATTTCTTTTAGCTATTTAGGGGTTCTAAGATATCAGCCTTTGTTGTCAAATGTTGAAGATATAGAAGTTTCTCAAGTGATAAATATTTATCCTAATCCAGTTGCAACTACTGATAAATTAATAAATATTTCCTTTGGAAAGTCTCAACTCGTATCTAATATAAATATATTTAATCTGAATGGTAAATTATTACAAAGTAATAATTATGAATCTCAAATTGCTGATAAAATTGAGATTAGATTAGACAAAAATGATTATATTGCTGGAACTTACTTTATGGCAATAGAGTTGAAAGAGAAGACGATATTTAGAAAGTTTTTAATAAACTAGAAAGGTAAACAAAAAAAACTCCCACAATCTGTGGGAGTTTTCATTTTATATTCTATTTTTACTCTAGCTCTTAGTCCAAGAAATGAACAAACAAGCCATCTCTTAATTTCGGCTCGAACCAAGTTGATTTAGGTGGCATTACTCGCCCTGCATCAGCTATGTTCATCAGTTCTTCGATAGAAGTAGGGAACATACTAATAGCAGCTTTCATCTCTCCACTATCAACTCTTTTTACTAATTCTTCCAATCCTCTGATATCACCAGCAAAATCGATTCTGTCGTCAGTACGTGGGTCTTCTATAGCAAGTAGATTGTCTAGTACATGCTTTTGTAGCAATGCTACATCAAGTGATTCCACAGGGTCGCTCAAGTCAACTAATTCAGTTTTTATATTTAGCTTGTACCAATTGCCTTCGCTGTAGAAACCGAATTCACCTTTCTTAGATGGAGCTACTTTCGTTTCAGATTTCTCGACAGTGAATTTCTCAGCAACTTTATCTAGGAACTCTGAAACGCTGTTTCCATTAAGATCAACTACTAATCGGTTGTAATCCATTATATAAAGCTCGCTAGCTGGGAATAGAACAGCTAAAAAGCGGTTGTAATTTTCATTGCCAGTGTGGTTAGGGTTCGCTTCTCTGCGTTCTCTACCAATTATAGCCGCCGCGGCTGATCTATGGTGACCATCAGCCACATAGAAGTTAGGTACTTCAGCTAATCTATTTTGGATAAACTCAATATCTTCTTTCATGTCAATCAGCCAAGTCTGATGACGAATACCATCATTAGCTACATGATCATTATCAGGTGTGTTTTGCTTTACTTTATTAATTAAAGAATGGATATCGCTATCATCTTTGTATGTCAAGAAGATTGGACCAGTATGTGCATTGGTAACTCGTACATGTTCACATCTGTCTTGTTCTTTTTGTTTTCTAGTATATTCGTGCTTTTTGATCACATCGTTCCAATAATCTTCTACACTTGCACAGCCGACTAATCCATTCTGAGTGCGACCATTCATAGTAAGACTATAAACATAATAGCAAGGTGAATTATCTTCGACCAAGATACCATCATTGATTAATCGATTAAGATTTTCTTTACCTTTTGCATATACCTTCTCATCGTAAAGTGAGATATCAGGAGCCAAATCAACTTCCGGTTTACCTACCCTTAGGAATGAATCAGGATTTCCTTTTACTATTTCTCTTGCTTCATCAGAGTTAACTACGTCATAAGGATATGCTGCAACATCTTTTGCTTTGTTACTAGTTGGTCTGAATGCTTTGAATGGTTTGAATACGGCCATATTTGATACCTTTATTTTTTAAGTTCTTCTACTACTTTTTCAGCTATTTCTATACCGACTCTGTTTTGTGCTTCTTCAGTAGAACCACCAATATGCGGAGTAGCACTTACGTTCGGATGATTTATTAATTCAGTTTGTGCTTCTGTGGATGGTTCATTTATCCATACATCTATTCCTGCACCAGCTAATTTCCCAGATTTCAGAGCATTAAGCAAAGCTGTTTCGTCAACTGTGCCACCTCGTGCGCAATTAATTAAAATTGCTCCGTCTTTCATTTTTGCTAATTCGGCTTCGCCTATTGTAGCGCCATTTTCTTTGTCTAATGGAATATGTAGAGATACGAAATCACTTTTTGCTAATAATTCATCTAGGTTATTACAAACATCAACTTTTTGTTCTGGGTGGATTTCTGAATGACTATAAGAACAAACTTTCATTCCTAAACCCAGAGCTCTTCTAGCTACTTCTTTTGCTATATTTCCATAGCCAATTAATCCAATTGTTTTACCAGTTAGTTCTATACCAGTGTATTCTTTTTTCGGCCATTCACCATTTTGCATAGCTGGAGTACTTCGGTGAGTATATCTGCAAAGTGAAAATAAATGTGCGAATACTAACTCAGCAACTGATATAGAAGAAGCACCTGGAGTATTCACAACCGAGATACCTTTCTCACGTGCATAAGCTACGTCTATATTGTCCATACCTACACCTGTCTCTTATACACATCTGACGCTGC